>WRNU01000093.1 GCA_009776435.1 Betaproteobacteria bacterium
TGCACTTTCCGTCGCCTCACGGCGCCCGGCCGTTAGCCGGCATCCTGCTCTATGGGGCCCGGACTTTCCTCTATGCAATTCATGCACAGCGACTGCCTGGCAGACTTCCCGGGACGGATTATAGGCCCTCGCCCGGCGTCAAAGGCTTCGTCTCGGACAGAAAGCGCGATATTTTCTCAATCTGTTCTTCAACCGCCTGCAGGAACGCGCCGTTATTCGCTTCGACAAAGGGGAATTTGCCCGCCTTCGCCGCATGCTCCTGCGCTTCCGCGAGTTGTCCGACGAGTTGCGCACAAATATTGAAGCTGGAACCCTTGATGCCATGCGCAATCACGGCGTAATCGGCAAGCCTCTCCTGCGTCACGGTGCGGATTTTCTCCAGCATGGCCGGGGTGTTCTGCACGTAAGAATCGAGGATGCTCCGCAGTATCTCTTCGTCTCCGCAGAAACGTTCCAGACACTCCTCCAGGTCAAGCCCCGGAATGGGCACAGTGGACTCTCGTCTGTCACTTCCGCCTCTTCTCTCCACGCCGGATCGCCTATCTGCATCCGACCCTTTCTGAAAAGGCGTGTCGGGCGCGCCCGGTTTTTTCGCGTCCGCATCGACGTGCCGACCGGCGAGTCCTTTCTCCATGCTTTTATCGCGTATCCAGTGCCGGACGACAGAATCCAGCAACATGACATCGATCGGCTTGGCGATGAAAGCCTGGAAACCATTGTGCAGGAACATTTCATCGTTGCCGAGAATCGCATTGGCCGTCATCGCAATGATGGGCACGGTTTCCGCGTAATCCGTGCCAATGTCGCTCCGAATGATGTGAACCGTCTCGATGCCGTCCATCTCCGGCATCATATGATCCATGAAAATTGCATCATATGTGACTTCTTTTTTCCGGATCAGATCGATGGCCTCCCAACCACTGGTCACACAATCCACTTTTATTCCATAAGGTTTCAGCATGCCACGCGCCACGTCCAGGTTGGTCTGCACATCGTCGACCACCAGTACCCTTGCATAAGGCATCTGAACCCGGACGAATCTTGCTTTCGTTTCGAGCCGGTCCCTGGAGTAATTCATGCTTGTCAAATTTTTCGCAACTTCCGGGCCAATCGTCTCGTCCGATACGAATTTCTGGCGAAAACGGGCCGTAAACGTGCTGCCCCTGCCATATTCGCTCTCCACCTGGATGGTTCCGTCCATCATCTCCACCATGCGCATGGCCAGCGCAAGCCCCAGCCCCGTACCCTCGATTCTGCGATTCGACCGGGTATCCACCTGGCTGTAGTCGGAGAACAACTTGCCGACATCCTCGGGCTTGATACCGATGCCCGTATCCTTCACCACGCAGGTCATCCATACAGAGTTCCCGTCGCGTTCGCAGGAAAGCTGCCACTCCACGGTTCCCGTCCTGGTGTATTTGAAGGCATTGGACAAAAGGTTGTTGCACACCTGCTTGATCCGCAAGTCATCGCCCAACAATCTGCTGGGCAGCGACCCGTCGATCGATAGCTTGAACTCGATGGGTTTTTCGGCGATGCGCATGATGTTGAGCGTCACCGTGTCGTTGATGAAACTCGGCAAATCGTAGACCTCGGGCATCAGCTCGAATCTCCCGGATTCGATCTTGGAAATATCCAGAAGATCGTTGACGATGCTCAGCAACGTCATGCCAGCGCCGTACACCTTGCTTAGTTTTTCCCGAACCTCGCCCTGAACTTCATCTTCAGCCAGCATCAATTCCGACAGACCAATGATCGCGTTCATCGGTGTGCGCATTTCATGGCTTACGTTGGCGAGAAAATTGCTTTTTGCCTCGTTCGCAGCCTTGACCTCCATATTGAGTTCCATGAGGCTCTTGTTCTGTTCCTCGATTCTTTGCAACGGACGCGCAACCTTTCCGGAAATAACAACAACGGCCACTACCCCCAGAACCATAAAAACTATTCCGGAAACAAGCAGCCCCAATTGCGCCTGGGCCACAGGGCTTTCATTCAATGGCGCAGCAACAGCGACGGTCCAGCTTGCTTCCGAACCAGTCACTTTTTTCCAGACACAGAGCCTTTCCGCCCCATCAAGCGTATACCGCCCGAAACCACTTTCCTTACGAGTCATTTCCGAGAAAAAGTCACCAATCTCTTTGAAAGCTGGGTCATTTTTTGCTTGCTCAATGAAATTTACCCGATCAAGAACGTAGTGTTCCCGCATATTGGCAATTATTGTACCCTGATTGTCTATCATAAAAACGTTTCCCGTATGCCATATCCTTAGATCGGCCACGAGGTCGCTGAAAAATGTCCCCGGAATAGTCGCCGCAAGCACTCGATTCTTGTCGATTGGAAAATAGACGTACATCATTAGTCTTTCCGACTTTTTATCCCAGAACGTACTGGAAATAATCGGGTTTCCCGAAAATGCCTCCGCTATGTACTGGCTCGACTGCAAGAGAGAACTCGGGGGAGGAAAATCACCATGAGAAGCAATAATCCCCTCACGGCTAAATACCGTCAATGAGATGATGTTCTCGTTCAAATAGAGGACACCTTCGAGAAAACCCTTGATTTTGGAATTGGGAACGCCTGCCAATTTCTCGGCGACATTTTTCGCTTCGGCTTTCATCAACACCACATGGGTCGAGATGAGTCTGTCGGCAACGTCGGTAATGACAGTGACATCTTCCCTGACCGTCTCGATCAGCCTGTCCTGCATGGCAAGAAGGCCCAGGCCCACATGCACGGATGTCACTACGATAACAAGCGTCATCAGCACCAGGGCCACTTTCACCCGGATGGTTCTTTTCACATCCCTGAGCATCTCTTACTCTCCTCACAGAGGCCCGTATCGTCTTGCCGGAAAGCAACGAACACGTGACATCCCTCGATACACACAACCTGCCACGTCATGCAATCACTACCTTAAACTCTTATCGCATAAGCAAGCGTTACATATTTCTCCATGCTTATCATGTCATGACATAAGATCGTGAGAATATCCTTGCCGTCCAGGTCGAACAGGCATGATTTACGTTCAACTCTTCGCATCCCTGCGACCCATCCTCTTCCGCAAACGAAGGGTAATGGGGTGGAGGATGCTTGCGGATCAAGGCCCAGGCGGGAGGGGGGCGGTGCTGTAGGATGTGAAAACGGTTTTGCCATTGCGCTGCACGAAGCCGCCCACGACCGCACCGGGCGGCTGGCCGCCGGGATTGTCCCAGTCGTGTACCAGACATTCTTCGGTACTGGCCAGATACCACCGCCCTCCCTGGTTCAGCGCCCACAACAAGTGATCTGCCTCGTACACGACCACGGGAGTCATCGCTGCCCTGTCCGGATGAATCTTCACCCGGCGCTGACAATCCGGAAGATGGGAAGCGACAATGTATTGCTCCACCTTGTCGCTCCAGAAATACGGCTGTTCACGAACGAGCACCAGCGCATGGTCCTTGTTTTCAATCATCATCGAAGTCGCGCTGTTCTCACAGGCGACAAGCAGGGGCAGTACGGCCAGCGGCACGAGGGCGCGAAACAAGGCATGACGCCGCAAAAAAATCATGGTGGCACTCCGTCGGACATTGAGTCGGCCAACCTCCACGCAACGGTTTCACCGGCACGCAAAGGGACCAGCTTACCATCTTCGTACTCATAATGAGTTGGCACTTTCCATGACTTGCGCTGGAGCGTGATTTTATCCACATTGACCGGCAAGCCGTAGAAGGCCGCGCCGTTCAGGCTGGCGAAGGCTTCGAGCCGATCGAGCGCGCCCTCGACCTCGAACACTTCGGCATACAGGCCCAGCGCCAGCGGCGCGGTATAGCAGCCCGCGCAACCGCAAGCCGCCTCTTTTGTGTGGGCAGCGTGCGGAGCGGAATCGGTTCCAAGGAAAAAGCGGGGGTTCCCTGAACACACCGCCTGAATGAGCGCCTGACGATGGGTTTCGCGCTTGAGCACGGGCAGGCAATAGTGATGCGGTCTCAAGCCGCCGACAAGAAGCGCGTTACGGTTGTACAACAGGTGATGCGCGGTGACGGTGGCCGCCACATTGGCTCCGGCCGCGCGCACGAACTGGGCCGCTTCGGACGTGGTGATATGCTCGAACACGATCTTGAGGCCCGGAAAGCGCCGTACCAGCGGTGAGAGCGTTTTTTCCATAAACACCCGCTCACGGTCGAAAATATCCACGTCTGCTGCCGTGGTTTCGCCATGCACGCACAGCGCCAGCCCGAGTTTTTCCATGCGTTCGAGCACGGGATGAATGAAATCTATCGCGCTCACCCCCGCATCGGAATGCGTCGTTGCGCCTGCCGGATACAGCTTGGCCGCGATGACGACGCCGCTTGCCTTCGCGCAGTCGATTTCCTCCGGCTGCGTATTGTCGGTGAGATACAAACTCATCAACGGCTCGAAAGCCATGCCCTCCGGAACGCTGGCGAGAATGCGTTCGCGGTAGGCCAGCGCCTGTACCGTCGTCGTGATCGGCGGACGCAGGTTGGGCATGATGAGCGCCCGCCCGAAGCTGGCTGCGGAATGCGGCACGACGGCATCCAGGGCATCCCCGTCGCGCACATGCAAATGCCAATCATCCGGGCGCGTCAGGGTCAGGGAAGAAGCCTCCCCCGAGAGAGAAGCCATCGACCCCGGCATCATTGTGCGCATCGTTCCGTGTTCAAGCATATCGTCTGTCATGTTCGTAATCCGGTTAAAAATTATCTCATCGACGCTGTTCCAAAGCATGTGCATAAAGTCCTTTACGCGGCGCGCCTGTGATCTCTGCCGCCAGACAAACCGCCGTCTTGAGCGGCAATTCATCGAGCAACAAACCGAGCACGCGCAAGGCATTGGCATCGACCCCGTCGGGCGCATCCGCGCCACGGACGATGAGCACAAACTCACCGCGAGCGCGATTGGCGTCGGCGGCAAACCAGGCTCCAGCCCTGGCCAGCGGCATTGCGGCAGTCTCCTCATGCAGTTTGGACAACTCGCGCGCGATGAAAATTTCACGCACTTCGCCGAAAATTTCCGTCATATCGGCCACGCATGCCTCTACGCGGTGCGGCGCTTCGTAAAACACCATCGCATCGCGCTCATTGATCAGGGTCATCAGCGCCGAGCGCCGCGATTGCGTTTTTGCGGGCAGGAAACCGATAAAACGAAACCCTCCCTCTGCGATTCCTGCTACCGACAGCGCCGCCACTGCCGCACAGGCTCCGGGAACCGGCGATACCGTGTAACCCGCCTCCCGGACCCGCGCCACAAGACGCGCCCCGGGGTCGGAAATCGCCGGTGTGCCCGCATCGGTGATCAGCGCAACATGCTGCCCCTGTGCCAGACATTCGATGATCTGCCCGGCTGCCTGTTGCTCGTTATGCCGATGCAGGGCCAGCAGCCGCCGGGCATGAATGTCGAACGCATTCAGCAGTCTTTGACTGTGCCGGGTATCCTCGGCGGCAATCACGTCCACCGCTGCCAATGTGTCGCGCGCCCTGGGTGAGAAGTCCCTCAGGTTTCCCAGCGGCGTCGCCACTACGTACAATGACGGCATATCAAGCAGAGGGGAGACGATGGATTCGTTCATCTAAAACAAACCTCGGTTTGGAACCTCCCCTGTCAGGGGATAATCGGGCACGGATGGGGTGTAACTTCTTCCGTATCAAGTCGTCCGGCTGGTTCGGATGTGGATTGAAACATGGAATGGAAAACGAAAAGTGATCAGCAAAACCGGATTGTGAAAGCGCCCACCCCTTCAGCGCAAGCGCGCGGACAATTGGCAGAGGAACATGCCGGTGCGTGGCTGGCCGCTCGAGGACTCAAAATCCTCGCCCGCAACGTGCGTTGCCGGGGCGGAGAACTCGATTTGATCTGCCTGGAGCGCGACACCCTGGTTTTCGTCGAAGTGCGTCTGCGCACGAATTCCCGCTTCGGTTGCGCGGCGGAGTCGATCACCTCTGCCAAGCGGCGGCGCATCATTTTCGCCGCAAAATGGTGGCTTATCCGGGCCGGACGCGCGTATCGGGATCGGCCTTGCCGATTCGACGCCGTCCTGTTCGACAACGGGTTGGCGTCTGAACCGCAGTGGATTCGCGGTGCGTTCGAGGGTAAATGAGAGGGGCGTCTTGTTTTTTGAACGCGCGAAGCGCGCCGACTCGACAGCCTCTCTCGGGAGGGATGCCAGAGATTGTGTAATTACAATAAAAATAGGGACTTGCGTCCCCATTTTTACAACCTGTGTATGAGGAAAAACCTCAACTCACTTCTGACGGCGGCGGCGCTGCGCGGTCGCTCCGATGAGACCGAGACCTGCCAGCATCATGGCCCAGGTTTCGGGTTCGGGAACTGCGGAAACAGAAAACGAACCGAGGAAAACTGCGCTGTCGTAGCGGTCGTGCATTACATCGGCAATGGCAATGGTGATCGTATGCACGGTAACGTTTGGATCGAGCGTCGCCATGATCGAATATTCCAGAGATCTGCCTGCATATCCATAGTCACTGCCATCGATGTGATCGATGTTATGAACACTGACGATAGAACCATCCGGCAAGAAAGCGTAGTTTACCCCGTCAACGAAAAAACCGAAAACATCATTTCTCCAATACAGATCCGGATTTCGGGAATACTCATCCGACGCAAAGACAAAGCTTGTCGAAATTGTATTCAGAGAAGGGTCATTCAACGTGAATGAGAAAGTCAGAACGTTCTGGTCAAAAGTCTGATTGGTGTTGACACCGGCAAGCGCCGCCAAGTCAGCATTCGATCCGGTGCCCAGCTTCTCGCCTTCGCTTGGCTTGTATTTACCGGGTTCATGTTTAAGAGCAGCTCCGGTGCTCAGAACAATATTGCCGTCAGAAGTCGTGCCGGCCTGGTACAGGTAAACGCCCGAGTACTGTATGCTACCTGGAACAATGGTGAAGTTGCTGTTGGAGCCGAGAAGTGCTTGCACCAGTTCATCCGGCGTCTGGGCGAGGGTGATAGTGAAGGACGCATGCGCTGAAGACACTGCCAACATGGCGGCAGTTCCAAGAATCAGCGATGAGATTTTGCCTGGTTTCATGAAATACTTCCTTGCTTGGTATTGATGGGGTTGTTGAATGCAGCTCCAATACTGCTGAACGAGTCTATTTCAAGACATCTCGAGCTTTAGCAAAAAACATGCCTGACCAGTATGTTACTAATTATAAAAATATATCTAAAATTTATAAAATAAAAACGTAAAAAAATGCGACTCAGTAATATCCACAGGCGAGCAAAATAATTCTGAAAATACCAATTAAAAAGGAATTACGCACTTGACTTGCAGAGAATTTCAGGGCAAACGACACGATAGTAATTTGTTGCCGATTCAATAAGAATTGTGCGATCAACCCTGTTTTTTCTTTCGGAATAATTGTTACTTTCCGTCAATAAATGGGATGACTGACAGGGGTTTTCGGTTTGAATACTTACATGTCGTGCAGGCAGGGGTGAGTTTAGGAACCTCTGAACATCCCTCCTGTCATTCTGCGCGTAGCGAAGTGAAGTTGCAAAATCCATACATCACATGGATCCTGAGACTTCGCGCAGGATGACAAGCGGTGAATGCGGAGTTGTTCAGAGGTTCCTTTACAGACCCCAACGTCGCGGCCACCCCGTCAGGCTTCGCCTGACTCCCCTTCTTGAAGGGGAATGTCTGAGATCAGCCCGGAAACGCTCTTGCAAACCCCTGAGAAAATGAGCTGTATTTCGCGCACCCGGACACACTCAGGCACGACGACAAACCCCTTCCTCCTCGTCTTCCCGATCCAACCGCATGTTTTTGAACGCCACCGAGAGCATCAGCTTGATGCGGTTCAACTGGTTGACCTCCGAAGCGCCGGGGTCGTAGTCGATGGCGGTGATGTTGGCCTCCGGAAAAGCCCCTTTCAACGCCTTGATGACGCCCTTTCCGGCAATGTGGTTGGGCATGCAGGCAAAAGGTTGCATGCAAATGATGTTGGGAACCCCCTGTTCAATCAGTTCCACCATTTCGCCAGTCAGAAACCACCCTTCTCCAGTCTGATTGCCGCGCGACAGGAACGGGGCCGCACCGAAAGCGATCTGGTCGATGGTGGGCGGCGCAACGAAACGCTCGCTCGCCGAGAGCGCCTTTTTCATGTCTCGACGGTAAAACTCCATCGCCTTGATGGCCGCATTGCCCGCAATGGCCGCCAGCCTGCTGCGCGACAGGACGCGGTAGTTGAAATCGTTGTCGTAGGCGCAGTAGAGCAGAAAATCCATGAGTCCCGGCATCACGGCTTCGCCGCCTTCCCGCTCGACGATGCGCACGATGTCGTTGTTGGCGCCGGGATTGAACTTGACGAGAATCTCCCCCACCAGTCCGATGCGAGGCTTCACCTCATCGGTCAACGGCAAGGTATCGAAATCCCGCACGATCTCGCGGATGTTTCGCCCGAAATGCCTGAAACGACCATTGAAAACGTCTTCCTTGCAACGCGCCACCCACTTTTCATAGAGGGCGTCCGCTGAACCCGCTTCCTTCTCGTAGGGCCGGGTACGGAACAACACCTGCATGAACAGGTCGCCATACACCGTGCCCATCAGCAGGCGATTGAGCAGCGATAGACTCAGCTTGAAACCTTCCTGCTTTTCCAGCCCGAGCGTGTTGAACGAAATGATCGGCACATCGGGAAACCCGGCATCCTCGAGCGCCTTTCTCATGAAACCAATGTAGTTGGTGGCGCGACATCCGCCTCCGGTCTGTGCAACCATCGCCGCCGTCCTGGCCGGGTCGTATTCGCCAGACTTGAGCGCCTCGATGATCTGCCCGACGACGATGATGGAAGGATAACAGGCATCGTTGTTGACGAAACGCAGCCCATGCTCGATGGCCTGTGTCGAAACCTCTTCCAGCACTTGCGCACGGTAGCCGCAACCCCTGAAAGCGGACTCGCAGAACTGGAAATGCATCGGCGACATCTGCGGTACGAGAATGGTCGTGTCGGCACGCATCTCACGGGTAAATTTCGGGCGCGGCCTTACCTGCGGCGGATGGAAATGAATGATCTGCGCAGGCGGATTACCCCCCCGTTCCGCCAGCGCCGCCTTGAGCGAACGGATGCGGATGCGCGCCGCGCCCAGGTTGCTGCCTTCGTCGATCTTGATGCCCGTGTAAATCCGATTGCGGATGGAAAGAATCTCCTGCACCTGATCGACTACGACGGAATCCAGTCCGCAACCGAAAGAATTCAGATGAATCACATCCAGCATGGGTTCGCGCGCCGCCAGCGCGGCAGCGCGATACAGGCGCGAATGGTAAGTCCACTGATCGACGACCCGCAACGGCATGTCGAGCCTGCCCAGATGCGCCACAGAGTCCTCGGTGAATACGGCCATGCCAAGCGAAGTGATGAGCTGCGGAATGCCGTGGTGAATGGCCGGGTCGATGTGATAGGGGCGTCCGGCAAGAATGATGCCGTGCTTACCCGTCTCCTTGAGATAATCGATGACTTCCTCGCCCTTTCGGGCAAGCTCGACTTTTACGCGCGCTTGCTCGGCCCACGCGAGGCCCAGGGCGCGACGAATCTCGCCAGGCGCAATATGCGAAAAAACGCGCGCCAATTGCTGGGCAAGTTTTTTCTCGTCCTCCAGCGAAATGAAAGGCTGGATCATGACAACGTCGTTTTCTTTCAGGTAGTCGATATTGTTGCGAATCAACTCCGGGTATGAGGTCACGACCGGGCAATTGTAATTATTGTCGGCGTCGGCGAATTCTCTTTGCTCGAAAGGAATGCAGGGATAGAAAATGCTTTTCACTCCCTGGTTAACGAGATCCACGATATGCCCGTGCACCAGTTTGGCCGGATAGCACACCGTATCCGACGGCAGGGTGTCCATCCCTTGCTCCAGCAGCGCGCGGGAAGAGGGCGCGGACAGGCGCACCTCGAACCCCAGTGCGGTGAGGAAAGTGAACCACAGCGGGTAATTCTCGAAGATGTTGAGCGCGCGCGGCACGCCGATTTTCCCGCGCGGCGCGCCTTCGACCGGCTCGTAGGCGAATACGCGCTCGTATTTGAAGGCGTAGAGATCGGGCAGTTCGTTCGGCGTCTTTTTTTTGCCAAGTCCGCGCTCGCAACGATTGCCGGAAATGAGTTTGCGCCCGTCCGGGAAACGGTTGACGATCATCGAGCAGGTGTTCGTGCACAGACGGCAGCGCGCCAGGGAATGCTTGACTTCGAAGTTGCGCAACTCTCCGATTTGCAGCATCGAGCTTACGTCCTGCCCCTGCCAGCGTTCCCTGGCAATCAGCGCCGAACCGAATGCGCCCATCAACCCGGCGATGTCGGGCCGCACGGCTTCACGCCCGGAAATCAGTTCGAAGGCGCGCAGCACCGAGTCGTTATAGAAAGTGCCGCCCTGCACGACGATGTGTTTGCCCAGTTCTTCGGGACTCTTGATCTTGATGACCTTGATGAGGGCGTTCTTGATGACCGCGTAAGACAATCCCGCCGAGATGTCGGCTACCGACGCGCCTTCCTTTTGCGCCTGCTTGACGCTGGAGTTCATGAAAACCGTGCAGCGCGAGCCGAGATCGGACGGCGCGCGCGAGGCAAGCGCCTCGCGGGCGAATTCATCGACCGGCATGTCCACCGACTGCGC
>WRNU01000094.1 GCA_009776435.1 Betaproteobacteria bacterium
GCTGCAACAGCATTCGAACATCTTCCTCGGAGTGTGTACGGTATTCCACCCACAGTCGACCATCGGCCTGAAATATCCTTACACCGATGTCGAGGTCGATGGAGGCACTTTCGCCTTCAAGCGTGCGTGGCTTGTAGCGCCCAATCCAGTTGGACACGTTCGTCGGCAGCGAAGGTTCGGGAAGTTTCTCGCCAATTAGCATGCGTTTGCCATCGAAAACGGAAAGCAGTACAGGGCGACCGTCAATCCGCGTACACTCAAAACCTATTTCGGATAATGTTCCAAGCTCGATTGGAAAAATGCCGACCAAGCGATAGCGCAACCCCAGGCGGCCCATTTCTCCCTCGCGCATTTCAAACCAACGATCATAATATCGCGCCCTCAACTTCAAACCTTTTGGTTTGATTGAGGCAAAACCAAAAGGGGTCATGTAGTCNCCCGCGCAAGCCGTTCTTGCAGATTGCCATTGAGCATCTGTCCAGGCTTGTGTGGCGGGCGCAAAACCTGGTTCAGGTGTTGGACGAATACCGCTNCGCGCCTCCAGCAACAGNTCCAGAGCGCGTCGGGCAACACTATCGACAACTCCACGNGCGGCCCTGTCGTTGGATAGAACAATGACCCCGAGCTTTTGCTCGGGCANNATCATCATCTGGCTGTGGAAATTCCACATTCCTCCGGCATGATAGGCCACCGGATCGCCTCCACGTCCAGCGTCAGTGCCGAGGGTCGTGAAGTGCCAACCCAGACCGACGCGCATATCCGCATCGAGTGGCAAGCCGGGATACTGATGTTGCAGCATGGCAGCCTGCTGCGTGGCAGTCAGCACGACGGCGCCTTCGCGGTTACGTCCCTCGGAGAATTGCATCATCAGAAAGCGCGCCAGATCGGTGACGCTCGCATTCAGGCCGCCTGCTGGTACGTCTCGGAACGCCGGTTCGTCCTGGTTTTTCCTTCTGAAGTGACCTCGTGCCATCGAAGCATCGGGCGGCATGGCGGCGCTAAACTGTGCCCCTTGCATCCCCAGCGGCGCAAGAACGGACTCCTGGATATGTTGCTCGAAGGGCTGGCCTGACGCCGCTTCAACCATCGCGCCCACTACGTCGATGGCGACGTTCGAATAACTGTAAATTCGCTCAGGCGGCGCATCGGCTTGGGTTTCGGCAAGCGCGCGCAACATGGCGTGGAAGTCGTGCTGAGAAGAAGGCGCTTCCCTCATCCACATGCCTCCTGCCGTATCACGAGGCAGGCCAGAGTGATGCGACATCAACTGGCGCAAGGTGATCGGCTTCGCATTGGGCCATGCGCTGCCTATGCTGAACCAGGGCAAGGTATTTTGCACAGGCGCGTCCAGATCGAGCCGACCCTCGGCGACAAGCTGCATGGCTGCGGTATCGGTGAACAGCTTGCTGAGCGAGCCGACCCGGTAACGGGTGTCGACTCCCGCCGGTATTTTGGCCTCTACGTCAGCCCAGCCGAAACCTCGCGCCCAAATGATTTCTTGATCGTCGACCAGCGCAATGCTCAGACCCGCTAATTTGAATCTCGCCATTTCATGCTGGATGTAGCTCTCCAACTGACTCTGAACCCCATTAATGTCATCACGAGCGACAGGTAAGGCATTTGGCGGCGCGCTGCTACAGGCAGTCATCAGGATTGCGAATCCCAGGGAAAGGCTGGTGGCGGTCAGTCGTTTCATCATCGAGTTCCAATGTGTGTGTGGCCTTTCGTGCCGATTGTCNGTGGAGATAACCCTGAGATTATCACAATTGAATTCTTTTCGGANCGATCGTGAAATCGGGAGAATATGCCGACGATGTCCTCTAATGTCATATATTNNTAAAACCCTTCCCGATCTTTGATAAACGCAAGTAATTNTTTCACGAAAACGAAATTTTCCTGTATTATCGACCCTACGTTTTTTGAGTCATCCCTGCCTGAAGGCAGGGGATTCCTCGATACAGTCTTGGTGAGCCTTCGGCTCCCTGTTGTGCCTTGTCTCGCTTGACTCCGCCATAAATGGTGGTGATTGCGCGAGACCCGTATTCGACTGCTATAGGAGACAAATCGTGAAACCGGGCCATCTTTTGCAAGCGGTTTTATTATCAATGGCGCTTATTCCGTGTGCGGCGCAAGCGCAGTCCATCGTTCCAGACTCGTCGAGCGCCACGCTTGCGATCGGCGAATCCATAACTTTTCAGAGCGTTGTGACCCTGGCAACATCGGGCGCTACCACTGTGGATGTGTTTTTTCTGGCCGACAATACGGGGAGTATGGGCAGTATCGTCGGACAGGCACAGCGCGGCGCATCGGCCATCCTGAATGGCCTTCCTTCTGGTTATCAGTTTGGCGTGGGAAACTACCTGGGCGATCCGGTGGAAGGGGAACTCAACGCATATACGCAGTTGGTTGGTCTGACCGCAGATAAATCCGCAGTGCAAGCCGGTATCAATTCCTGGTATGCCTCGGGCGGCGGAGACATACCGGAAGCCAATTTTTACGCGCTGCAACAAGTCGCCAATACCGCAGATTGGAGGCCGGACGCGCAGCATGTGATCGTATGGTTTGGTGATGCTCGTTCTCATACCTCGACTACGACCCAGAGCGAGGCAATCGATGCGCTCCTGGAAGCGAATGTCAATGTCATCGCATTCAATAGCAATTCGGCTGGAAACGGCATCGATGCGTATGGGCAGGCTTCCGATATCGTCGATGCAGTTGGCGGGACTCTGGTGAATAATTTTCACGGCGTAAGCGATGATGCATTTGTTGCAGCAGTGATGGGCGAGATCGAGTTGACGGTCTCTTATTTGGACTTGCTCTTCGGTAGTACCTTCACTGGGTCGGGGCTGGAATTGTCATTCTCCTGCGTCGATGCGCTGGGTTGCCTCGATGTGGCTGGGGGTGAATCACGTACGTTTGAGCTGACTATCACTGCTGTAGAGGCAGGGCTCTACGATTTCAACGTGTTTGCGCAAGGTGTCGGCGCGTATGCGGATGTCTCGATCACGGTTGTGCCGGAACCGGAAACCTACGCAATGCTTTTGGCGGGTCTCGGCCTGGTAGGGGTCATGACGCGCCGCCGTCGTCATAATCTGTCCGCGTGACGCCCTGCGAAGCTGTCTGGGTGGAGAAAGAGCCCCGGTTTCAGACTGGGGCTTTTTTTTGCTGCGCCCAGCATGGGCGCACGCCTGTGGGTACGAATTCCGTAGTAAGTCGATTACAGCAAGCAAAGGGAAACGCTAATACTCCCCTTCCCCAGCACGCGTGAGAAGGTGGTCAGAGGGGCCGGAAGAGGGGCCAGGTTCAAAATGTGACACTTCCCTTGAGAGAGGAATTTTGACAGCAAGGGCAAAGAATACTACTATCGAAAAATTGTGTTCACGCAAGACAATCGCCGTGGCAGGCATGAGTCGTATCGCTGACGTTTTCAGGTTTGCCGCCGTGGGCGGCAGGCTGGAGGAGGAGGTGCCGGTGGCGCGCCTCGTTCGGCTTGCGGATCGGCTTACTGCCGATGAAGGTATGGTACGCTGGCAACTTTCCGGCAGCGTCGATGCCGAGGGAACGCCCAAGCTCGATCTGGTCATGAGCGGACGGCTGATGCTGCGCTGCCAGCGTTGCCTCGGTGGGCTGGATTGGGAACTGGCGGTCGAGACGGCCTTGTTGCCGGTTCGTGCCGGGCAGGATTTGCCCGAGGATGAACTGGACAATGACGAGGTCGACGCGATCGAGGTCGACGGCGATGGCGGGTTAGACGTGTTGTCGCTGGTCGAGGATGAAATCATCCTCGCGTTGCCGATAGCGCCCAGGCATGCGGACTGCGGAATGCCGGAGGCGACGGAAACCGGCGTGCGCAGAGAATCGCCCTTCGCACCGCTCGTCGGCTTGCGAGGCAAAGGAATTTTGTAATTCAGGAGTGTTTTATGGCTGTCCAACAGAACAAGAAGTCCCCGTCCAAGCGCGGCATGCATCGCGCTCACGACTCGCTGAGCGCGCCGCCGCTGGCCGTCGAGCCGACCACGGGGGAGGTTCACCTGCGGCATCACATCAGCCCGAACGGTTTTTATCGCGGCAGGAAGGTGACAAAAGGCAAGGGCGAGTAAACCTTGCGTCCGGAAATCCGGAAGATCGGCGCAGGGCACGTAGACGCCCTCGCCGTTTTTTTCGTTCCGTAGCTTTTGTCCTGCGCGGGAGGGAGCGATGAATATCACCATTGCAATCGATTGCATGGGGGGGGATCACGGCCCGGTTGTCACCGTGCCGGCCACGCTTGCTTTTTTGAGATCGCATCCCGATGCCGAGGCGATTCTCGTCGGGCGCGAGGAAGAACTGACTCCTCTGGTGGAAAAGGCTCAGGCCGGGCTGAAATCGCGGCTGCACATTCACAACGCCACCCAGGTGGTGGGAATGGGGGAGCCGCCTGCAAGCGTGCGCGCCAAGAAGGATTCCTCGATGCGCGTGGCGCTCCATCTGGTCAGGAACGGTCAGGCCCAGGCCGCCGTGTCGGCAGGCAATACCGGCGCGCTGGTGATGATTTCCCGTTTTGCGCTCAAAACGTTCCCCGGTATCGACCGCCCGGCAATCTGTTTCGCGTTGCCGACGATCAAGGGGCATACTTACGCTCTCGATCTGGGGGGTAATGTCGAATGCACGCCCAAGCACTTGTTTCAGTTCGGGGTCATGGGCACGATGCTGGCCTCGGCGCTCGACCATAACGATAGCCCGACGGTGGGGTTGCTCAATGTCGGGGCCGAAGAGATCAAGGGCAACGACCTGACCAGACAGGCCGCCGAACTGTTTCGCGCAAGCAATCTCAATTATTATGGCTACATCGAGGGTGACGATATCTTCAAGGGGACGACCGATATCGTGGTCTGCGACGGTTTCGTCGGTAACGTGGCGCTCAAGACCAGCGAGGGGCTGGCGAAGATGCTGGCAACCTTTATGCGCGAGGAATTTGGACGCGGGCCGCTGTCGATGTTGATGGGGCTGGCAGCCATGCCGGTGCTCAGACGGTTCAAGCATCGGGCCAATCCCGGTCGCTACAATGGCGCAGTGCTGCTCGGTTTGAGCGGCGGTGTGGTACTGAAGAGCCACGGATCGGCCGACGCTTACGCTTTTGAACAGGCGCTTGCACGGGCGGCCGATGCCGTGGCCAACGACCTGATCCGGCGCATCCGGGACAGGATGGAGACGATGATGGGTGCGAACGGGGAGATTGCATGATCCACGCAAGAATCGTCGGGACGGGCAGCCATTTGCCTGGAGATCCGGTCACGAACGATGACCTGGTCAGGCGCGGCATCGACACGTCGGATGAATGGATCACGACTCGTACCGGGATTCGCGCCCGCCATTTTGCCGAGCCCGGCAGCAGGACGAGCGAGCTGGCGCTGATCGCGGCACGCCAGGCCATCGAGGCCGCCGACTGTGCCGCAGACGACATCGACCTCATCATCGTTGCGACTTCGACCCCCGATTTCATCTTTCCAAGTACGGCAACGCTGGTGCAGGCCGGACTCGGCATCAAAAACAATTGCGCGGCCTTCGACGTGCAGGCGGTTTGCAGTGGTTTCGTCTACGCCCTGGCGACCGCAGAGAAGTTCATCCGTTCAGGCAGCCATCGGCGGGCGCTGGTCATCGGAACCGAGGTGTTTTCAAACATCCTCGACTGGGCGGATCGCAGTACCTGTGTGCTGTTCGGCGATGGCGCGGGCGCAGTGGTGCTGGAAGCCACGGACGAACCCGGCGTGCGCGCCGTGGCGCTTCACGCGGACGGCAGGCTCCATCCGGAACTCTGGGTTCCCGGCAACGTCGTCGGGGGACAGGTGAAGGGAGATCCTTTCCTGCGCATGAACGGGCAGACGGTCTTCAAGTTCGCGGTCAGGGTGCTGGACGAGGTGGCGCAGGAAGTCGCCGCGCTTGCCAATGTGCCACAGGACAGTATCGACTGGCTGGTTCCACATCAGGCCAATATCCGCATCATCCAGTCCACGGCCAAACGTCTTGGGTTGTCGATGGAAAAGGTCGTGACCACGGTCGATATCCACGGCAATACCTCGGCGGCTTCGATTCCGCTTGCGCTCGACTGCGCGATACGCGATGGCCGCATCCGTCCCGGTCATCGGATTGTTGTCGAAGGCATTGGCGGAGGATTTACCTGGGGTGCGGCACTTATCGACTTTTGAATCAAGGGAAAGAAAATGGCTTTTGCACTGGTTTTTCCCGGACAGGGGTCACAGTCCGTCGGCATGATGGACGGCTATGGCGACTCATCGGTCATTCGAGAGACTTTCGCCGAAGCGTCCGAGGCGCTCGGCGAAGATCTGTGGGAGATGGTCTCGGTTGGCCCAGCCGAACGTCTGGCGCTGACCGTCAATACGCAACCTCTGATGTTGACCGCCGGGGTGGCCGCATATCGCGCCTGGCTGGCGGCAGGCGGCCCCAAACCGTCATTGGTGGCCGGGCACAGCCTGGGCGAATATTCGGCGCTGGTGGCGGCGCAAGCCTTGTCCTTTGCCGATGCCGTGCCGCTGGTGAGGTTTCGCGCCCAGGCGATGCAGGAAGCCGTGCCGGAAGGCGAGGGCGCAATGGCGGCGCTCATGGGGCTGGACATCGAGGAAGTGCGCGCAGCCTGCGCCGAAGCGGCGCAGGGCGAGGTGGTGGAAGCCGCCAATCTCAACGCGCCGGGGCAGATCGTGATTGCCGGGGCCAGGGCTGCCGTGGAGCGCGCCATGACATTTGCCACGGCCAAGGGCGCAAAACGCGCGGTATTGTTGCCGGTGTCCGCGCCTTTCCATTGCGCCCTGATGAGACCGGCGGCGCAGCGGTTGCGCGAACGGCTGCTGACGATAAAAATATCCGGGCCGGAAATCGACGTGCTCAACAATGTCGATGTCGTCGTCGAAGGGGATCCCGAGAAGATACGCGATGCGCTCGTGCGGCAGGCATTCTCGCCGGTGCGCTGGATCGAAACCGTGACGGCAATGGCCGCGCGCGGGCTGACCCGCGTCGTTGAATGCGGCCCCGGCAGGGTGCTGGCCGCCATGACACGGCGGATCAGCAAGGATGTGGAAGGGGGAGCGCTGCATGACGCGGCGAGCCTGGAACAGATGTTGACGGAATTGAGGAAGGAATGAGCATGAGTTACTCGCTCGAAGGACAGCTTGCGCTGGTAACGGGCGCGATGCGCGGCATCGGTCGCGCGGTGGCGTTTGAACTCGGACGGCAGGGGGCGACCGTGATCGGCACGGCCATCACGGAAGAGGCTGCCGTAGAATTGACACAGGCGTTTTCGGCTGCCGGCATAAAGGGCGTGGGCAAATTGCTCGACGTGACCGACGGCCCGGCCTGTGAACAGGCCGTCGATGAAATCGAAAAGGAATACGGCACGATCGGCATCCTGGTCAACAATGCGGGCATTACCCGTGACAACCTCACCATCCGCATGAAAGACGAGGAATGGGATGCAGTCATCGACGTCAATCTCAAGGCGGTGTTCCGGATGTCGCGCCTGGTGATGCGCGGCATGATGAAGGCGCGCGCGGGTCGTATCATCAACATCACTTCGGTGGTGGGCAGCACCGGCAATCCGGGGCAGGCCAATTACGCCGCCTCCAAGGCCGGCGTGGCGGGGATGAGCCGCTCGTTTGCGCGGGAACTAGGCAGCCGCAACATCACCGTCAATTGCGTGGCGCCGGGCTTCATTGATACCCAGATGACCCAGGAGTTGCCGCAGGCGGCGCGTGACGCCCTCGTGAGCAACATCGTGCTGGGCCGTCTCGGCAAGCCGGAAGATATCGCCTGCGCGGTGGCTTTTCTCGCTTCGCCGGCGGCGGCATACATCACCGGGACGACCCTGCACGTCAACGGCGGCATGTATACGACATAGAGCCTGTGGCAGTAGCGTAATTCCACCTTTCTGGTAAACTAAGAGAGTTATTCACACCTGCATGGTAAGGAGTTGGTTTATGAGCGATATCGAACAACGCGTCAGGAAGATCGTTGCCGAACAACTCGGTGTTGTTGAAACCGAGTTTGAAAATGGTGCTTCTTTCGTGGATGATCTGGGCGCGGATTCGCTGGATACCGTAGAGCTGGTCATGGCTCTGGAAGAGGAATTCGAGTGCGAAATTCCGGATGAGGAGGCAGAGAAGATCACCACCGTTCAGCAGGCAATCGACTACGTCGCAGCCCATCTCAAGACATAACTTCATCCGCTTTCCCGATCCTTCAGCGGTTGCTCCGTGCAATCGCTGAGGTGTTTTTCTCCGCCGCCTTTTTCGGAGTGTGTCGTGTCACGTCGTAGAGTCGTCGTTACTGGTCTGGGGGCCATCTCGCCGGTGGGTAACACCGTTTCCGAAGCCTGGGAAAATGTACTCGCAGGCAGGAGCGGGATCGGCCCGATTACCCGTTTTGACGCGAGCGCGTTCGCGTGCCGGATAGCGGGCGAGGTCAGGAACTTCACCGCAGCGGACTGGATACCGCCGAAAGATGCGCGCCGGATGGATGCCTACATCCATTACGGTCTCGCGGCGAGCATCCAGGCGTTCCAGGATTGCGGTCTCGAAGTCACCGAAGCCAACACTGACCGCATCGGTGTGAATATCGGCTCCGGCATGGGCGGTCTGCCGCTGATCGAGATGGCGCACGGCGATTATTGCGCTGGTGGTCCACGCAAGGTTTCGCCGTTTTTCGTTCCCGGCTCCATCATCAACATGATTTCCGGGAATCTGTCGATCATGCTTGGCTTGAAAGGGCCGAATCTTGCCATTGCAACGGCGTGCTCATCGGGTCTTCATGCCATTGGCATCAGCGCACGCACGATCGTCCACGGTGACGCCGATGTCATGATCTGTGGCGGGTCGGAATCCACGATAACGCCCCTGGCGGTTGGGGGGTTCGGTTCGGCGAAGGCGCTCTCGACCCGCAACGACGATCCCGCTACGGCCAGCCGCCCCTGGGATCTTGATCGTGACGGTTTCGTGATCGGAGAAGGCTCCGGCATACTGGTGCTCGAAGAGTACGAGCATGCCCGACGGCGTGGAGCGAGGATATACGCGGAGGTGATCGGCTTCGGCATGAGCGGCGACGCCTTCCACATTACCGCGCCGGACACCGACGGTCCGCGCCGCAGCATGGTCAATGCGCTCAGGGATGCCGGACTCGATCCCGATCAGGTGCAATACCTGAATGCGCATGGCACCTCGACGCCGCTGGGCGACAAGAATGAAACCGAAGCGGTCAAGCTTGCTTTCGGGGTCGATAACGCTGCCAGACTGGTGATCAACTCCACCAAGTCGATGACCGGACATTTGCTCGGTGGCGCGGGCGGACTCGAATCGCTGTTTACCGTGCTTGCCATCTATCATCAGGTCTCTCCGCCGACGATCAACATCTTCGAGCAGGATCCGGAGTGCGATCTCGATTACTGCGCCAATACCGCACGCGAGATGAAGATCGACATCGGCATGAAGAACAATTTCGGCTTTGGCGGCACGAACGGAACCCTGGTGTTCCGTCGCGTCTGACAGTTCCCGATGCCGGACGAGTCGCATCCGCCCACGATACGGCTCAGATCAAGCCCGGCGCTGCTGGCGGCGATTCTGGCCGCTCATCTTGGCGGGGCTGCGGCGCTTTTCCTCATGCGTTTGCCGTTCATGCCAGTGGTTCTGCTCTTGCTGCTGTTGTTTGCTTCCGCCGATTGGGCCGCGCGGGCGCAGATGCGCAAGCGTGGGTTATCGCTCGTGCTGGCAGCCGATGGCGCTTTGCGGATATGCCGGGAAGGTGTCGAATACGAGGCGTGGGGCAGGGTGTTGCCCGGCGCGGTGCTGTTCCCCGCCGTGACGTGGTTTGCGTTGGCCTGGAAGGATGAGGATGGCCGCCCTCAAAGTCATCGTCTGATGCTTTTTGCATTTGAAGTGGTCGAGGATCACGACGGAAACGCCCAATGGCGGCAGTTGCGCACCTGGTTGCGTCATCGTTCTCTGGGGAGTGGGCCGGATACGCTCAGTCCGGAGGACGGAGCCTGAAGCTACAGGCACGGCAACTCCCCCACAAATTTTAATGTCTCCAACGCCGCAAAATCTCCAGTACCCTGGCGCGTGGGGGCGCTCATTTCATTCCTGCCAGGTCGCTCAAAAACTCTGTGCGTATACGCTATTGGCCGGTTCGTCGTCTGGGTCTTGCGAAACCCGTTGGCCGAAAAAGGCGTGCGTTCACTGCAAAAAGCATACACATTTTGATTAATAAAATAGTCGGACGGCAAAAAAGCGGTTACAATGATTGCAACTGTCATTTAGCGAGCCGTGACTGCCATGCAACGAAACCCCTCTTACGACACCAGCTACAAGGCACTATTTTCCTGTCCTGAACTCGTCCGCGACCTGTTGTGTGGGTACGTTCCTGGCAAGTGGCTCGAAAAGGCCCACTATGAAACCCTGACGCGGATCAATGCCAGCTACGTATCGAGAAGCGACAAGCAACGTCACGACGATATGGTGTGGCG
>WRNU01000095.1 GCA_009776435.1 Betaproteobacteria bacterium
GGGGCAATTCCCCTCCACGGGAGGGGAATTGCCCCGGCGCTTCGCGCCACCCCGTCACGCCTTCGGCGCGCCACCCCTCCACAGGAGGGGAATTTAGCACTCCGAAGAAACGACTGGGGGGTTAGCCAATTTCGGTTTTGCTGACCTCTTTTTGCACTACCAGCTTCTGGCAGATTTCGTCGGCTGGTACAGGTCTCGAGAACAGAAATCCCTGTCCGAAATCGCAACCGATGGAGCGCAGCATGTTTGCCTGGGTATTGCTTTCGATACATTCCGCGACGACGGTCATGCCCAGGTCGTGGGCCAGTCCGATGCTGTGGCGGACGATGGCGCGCAGGCGCGAATTGGTGGCGATGGAGCCAACGAAAGAACCGTCCAGCTTGAGAATGTCGCAGGGCAGGACATGCAGGTAACTGAGCGCCGAATAGCCGGTTCCGAAATCGTCGATCAAGACCGAAATCCTGGTTTCGCGCAGCTTTTGCAGGGTTTCGGCAGCCGGGCTGCCGGAACGCGTAAACAGGCTTTCCGTGACCTCGAAGCGCAGCAGTTCGGGGGGCAGGTCGTGGCTGGCAATGGTGTCGAGCAGTTCGGAAGCGAGGTCGGGACGAGAGAGTTGGCGCGCCGAGAGGTTGACGCTGACGGGCCGAACGCCGTCGATCCCGACCCGGTGAATCCATTCCTTGATGTCGAGACAGACGCGATCGAGGACGAACATGCCTAGCTCGTGCACCAGGTCGAGGGATTCGGCCAGCGGAATGAAGACGTTCGGCGGAATGAAACCCTGTTCGGGGTGTTGCCAGCGCGCGAGCGCCTCGATGCTGGCCGTGCTGGAATTGAAAAGACGGATGATGGGCTGGTAGGCGACGCTCAACCTTTTTTCGGTCAGGGTGTTGCGTAGTTCGGTTTCGAGCGTGAGTCGGTTTCGTGCTTTGTCGTACATTGATGCCTGGAAAACCTGCACATGTGAAGAGGTATTTCTGCGCGCGGATTGTAGCGCGTTGTCGGCATTGCGCAGCAGGGTTTCGGCATTGTCGCCGTCGTCGCTCGTTGCTACGCCGATCCGGCATCGGATATGCAGTATCTGCTGGGAACCCAGGGCGGAGAACGCGGGCAGGTTGAGCAGACGCCTGGCGGTTTCCAACGCCTCGTCGCTGGAAGACAGTCCATGCAGCAGGATGGCGAACTGGTCGCCGCTCAGGCGGGCAAGGATGTCGCCGCCCCGAAGCTGCCTGCCGAGATGGTCGGCAACCTGACGCAACAGGTGATCGCCCGCAGCATGGCTGTAGCTGTCGTTGATGAGATGAAAGCGTTCGAGATTGAGCGCCAGCACCGCGAAACGGAAATGCGGATCGCGCTCTCGCTGTGCCAGCGCGTGCCGCAGATGTTCGATGAACAGCGGCTGATTGGGCAGGCCGGTGAGACCGTCGTGCATGGCATCGTGTTGCAACTGCTGTTCGACGCGCTTTCTCAGGTGGATGTCGCTGATCGAACCCGCCATTCGCAAGGCTCGCCCCTGTGCGTCACGTTGCGCGATGCCTCGGGTCATGATCCAGCGGTAACTGCCGTCTTCATGGCGAATGCGGTGTTCGAGCATGAACTGGGGCGTGATGCCTTTCAGGTGCTCAATCATGCGGATGCGAAAGGTGGCGACCTCGTCCGGATGCAGGCGCGCGATGAAAAGCGCCGTTGACGTCTCCAGCGGCGAAGCGTTGGAAACCGAGGCGTCGATGGAATAGCCGAGCATTTCACAGAAACGGGGCGAAAAATAGCCCTGATCGTCCGGGATGTCCCAGTCCCAAAAGCCGTCGTTTGCGCCGTGAAAGGCCAGTGTGTAGCGTTCTTCGTTACGGCTGAGTCTTTCCGTGGCGCATCGCAGCGCGTCGACATGTTGCTGGAGCGCGGAGGCCATCGAGTTGAATTGCCGGGAGAGCAGGGCGATCTCGTCCCCGCCATCGTCGGGGAGCCTGTGATCGAGCCTGCCTTCGGCCAGCGCCATGCTGGCATCCGTCAGGCGCTTGAGCCGCCTGGTCAGGGAATAGCAGAAGCCCGACAGCAGGATGAAAGTGACGAAAATTCCGGCGGCAGCAATCAGCGCGCCCAGCCCCGGCACGTCAACGGAGGCGCTACCCCTGGGCTGCAAGTAGTTGGCGGTCAGCAGAACCAGCAGGACGGCCTGTGCGACCATGCCAGCGAGCAAGAGCTTGGCCTTGATGGAGGCATTGCGGAAAATGTGCTGGATACGCATGGTTCGGCCATTTGGACCGGAATTCCGAAATCCGCAATCCCGATCATCCGTTTTCTGCAATGGTCGTGCTTATCGCCGGTCAAGACTGATGAATAACGCACGAACAATCAAATATATACCGATAACGATCATCGGCATGCACAGCCATTGCGCGGTGGTCCATCCCAGGCCGAGGTCGCTGAAAATGCCCGGATCGGGATGTCGGAAAAACTCGGCGATGAATCGCAGCGTGCCGTAACCGGCGAGAAAGAAACCGGATACCACCCGTGGAGGACGGGCGCGGGAGGCAAACCACCACAACAGGATGAACAGCAACAGCCCCTCTCCGGCGGCCTGGTAAAGCTGCGAGGGATGGCGCGGCAGATCGTCGACCCACGGATAATGCATTGCCCAGGGGAGCGCCTCGCTCATTGGGCGTCCCCACAATTCGCCGTTGATGAAATTGCCAATTCGGCCAAAGGCCAGCCCGACGGGAACCATCGGCGCGATGAAATCGGTGATTTCCCAGAAACCACGGCCATGACGGCGACCGTAGAGCCACATGGCGACCAATACCCCGAGGAAGCCGCCGTGAAAGCTCATGCCGCCATTCCAGACCGCAAAAATCTCGGCGGGGTGCGCAAAATAATGGGCAGGCTGGAAAAACAGGACTTCTCCCAGGCGCGCGCCGACAATGACGCCGAATATGCCGTAAAACAACACATCGTCGACGGACTGTGCGTTCCAGCCCAATTCCGGCCTGCGACGCGCGCGCAGTCGACCCAAGATGATGAAACAGACAAAGGCAAGAAGATAGGTCAACCCATACCAGTGAACCTTGAGCGGACCGATGGTAAAGGCGACGGGATCGAATTGGGGGTGAATCAGCATGGAAGAAGCCGGGGCAAAAGGAAGAAGGAGGCGCAAAGGCGCGAAATGGTTTTTCTTTGAAGGACCTGAAAGGGTATTTGTTTCACCGTATGGAAAGTCCGGGCGTGCAGGCAGGAATCGCATTCCTTACAATGGGTGCGACATTTCGTTCGACAATGAGGAGATTTCATGTCCATTCTTGTTTGCGGTTCAATGGCTTACGACAACATCATGGTTTTCGAGGATCGTTTCAAAAACCATATTTTGCCCGAGCAGATTCACATTCTGAACGTTTCTTTCCTCGTACCGGAACTGCGGCGCAATTTCGGCGGCTGTGCGGGCAATATTGCCTACAACCTCACGCTGCTCGGGTCTGACCCCCTGATCGTGGCCACGGTGGGCGACGATGCCGGAGACTACCGCAAAAGGCTCGATGAATTCGGTTTGAGCCAGGAATACGTGCGTCACGTGCCGGACACCTTTACGGCGCAGGCGTTCATCACCACCGACACGGACGACAATCAGATCACGGCGTTTCATCCGGGGGCGATGCTGTTCTCGCACCAGAACGACGTGCGCACGGCCAGAGGCGGGCGGGCGCGGCTTGCCATCGTCGCGCCCGACGGGCGTGAAGGCATGCTGCGGCATGCCGAAGGGCTGGCCGAAATCGCTGTGCCTTTCATGTTCGATCCCGGTCAGGCATTGCCGATACTGTCCGGCGAAGATCTTCTGCATTGTCTGGATCTTGCCCGTTACTGCACGGTCAATGACTACGAGGCGCGGCTCATGTGCGACAAGACCGGGCAGGACCTCGAGTCGCTTGCCGCGATGGTCGAAGCGTTCGTGGTGACGCTCGGGGGCGAAGGCTCCCGCATATACGCCGGAGGCGAGCGGATCGAAGTGCCTGCCGTGCCGCCAGCCGCCCTGGTCGATCCGACCGGCTGCGGCGACGCCTATCGCGCCGGCCTGCTTCACGGCATCGAACAGGAATGGGGCTGGCTCTCCTGCGGGCGGCTCGCCTCGGTGATGGGTTCGCTCAAGATCGGTCATCGCGGCGGACAGAACCATTGCCCTGGACGAGCGGAGATCGAGGCCGCGTTTCAAACCGCCTTTGGCGAGAATCCCTGGTCTGGATGATGGACTCAACAGTGGAAATGCCTCACAGCGAAGTTTTCCGGGGGTAGAGAAACTCCAGATCGAAGTGTCTGGGGGGAGTTCCCATGACCTCCAGTTCCATGGTGATGTTTACCTTGCTTCGTGGAGCCATGCCGACATTCTGGGCAAGTATTTCGGGCGGAACCCATTCGGCGGGGGTGAGGATGCGGCTGGAAAGCGGCTGGTGGATGCTGTCCTTGAAGGTCAATTTGAGATCCGGCCAATCCTGTGTGAAACCGGCGTCATTTAGAACTTTGGCATAGAAAAATATGTGATGATCCGGGCGGTTGCTGCGCCGGAAGAAACTATAATCCTCGACCTTTATCAGCGAAGCATCACGCGGTAAAGGCATGGCGCAATCGAAAGTATTGCAGAGCGCGACCAGTGCGGGGCGCGTCGCGGGAACCCAGCGGGCGATAGAGTGACGGAGCAGGAAAACCGCCTGGATGACCAGGATGATTCCCAGCACGCTGACGGCAGTCGTCCAGAGCTTGTGATGCCGTGCATTTACATCGAGGTTGCCGTAGACATCGAAATGGGACGGGGGAGATTTTTCGGGAGGATCGCTACTCTTCGTGGCGTCGCTCTTGCCGCGGACTGCCGTGCGGGCGGCCTTGGCCTCGGCATCGAATTCGGCCTCGATCTTGTCGATCTTGGTTTCGATACCGAACTTTGAAAAAATTTCGCTCAAAACCTCGTTGTCGACCGTCTCGATCGGCGCAACTTCGACGCGCTTGCGCCGCTTGCCCCATTTTGTACGTTGTTCCTCCAGGGCCTTGCCAATGGTGTGGAGCGTGGAAGCCAGCCGACTCGGTTTGGCGGGCTTTACCCGTTTTCGTGGCTTGTCGGGTGATTTTTCCTGGGGCTTGTTCCGTTTTCTTTCCTGATTTTCCCGGCTTCGCGTGATTTGGGGCAGCGGTTCAAGCGGTACATCTTGCGGCGGAAGCGATGCCTCGGTGAGTGGCGGCGCTTCCGGCGAAGGCGTCGGCGCGGGGGCGGGCGTCGCCACTTCCGGCACAGGCTGAGGCGTCGGGGCGGGAGTTGGCGCTTTCGGCACAGGCTGAGGCACCGGGGCGGGAGTCGGCGCTTCCTGCACAGGTTGAGGCGTCGGCGCGGGGGCGGGAGTCGGCACTTCCGGCACAGGCTGAGGCGTCGGCGCCGGGATGGGCGTCGGCACTTTCGGCGCGGGCTGCGGAGTTGGCGCTTTCGGTGCAGGCTGAGGAGTCGGTGCTTTCGGTGCGGGCTGAGACGCCGGAGCGGGCGTCGGCACTTCCGGCAAGGTACCGACCGGCATGGCGAACGGAGTCTGGATGGGCGCAGGCGGAACGAGCGTTTCGGCGAAACTCTGGTTCAACTGCGGAAAATCCTGCGAGGAAGTCCACTGGGGCGCCGGTCTTGGAACTTTTGACTGCGTGTCGATCGAAGACGAAAAGTCGAGTTCACTCAATGAACGTTGCGAAGCTTTCTTGATGACTGGCGCAAGAACCGGCTTGGTTTTCGGTGAGGCGCTGGGCGTAGCGGGGGGGGGGACGACAGATGCGCCTGCTTTCGTTTCGGGGACGACGGGAGCCGCGCTGGTGGAGGATGCCGGGGAGGCGGGTTTCGGCGCAGCGGGGGTTTTTGAAGTTTTGGCCGTCGGGCGTTGCTGCGGGCGGCTGGGTTGTTGCCCGGCCTTGGGATCGGACTCGGCCAGATGGTCGAGCGCATTGAAGGGGTGCAGGCAACTGCCGCAACGCACCCGTCCCTGGCGGGCCAGCAATTGTTCCGACGTGAGCCGGAAGACGGTTTGACAACCCGGACAACGAGTTAACATCGGAAATGAACTTTAATCACGCAAATGGGCAATGATAAATCATCATCCGTTCTGCGCACGGTTTAGGTACACATACATTTATAGACACTTCATCGAGAATTTTCTATTGCGGTGATCGGCAACCCTCCAGACGGACCCATTCTTCCCGCACGTCGCCGATTTCAAGAGGAATCCAGGCCGACCACGCATCGATGACCTGTGCGGCCTGCTGTTCGAGCACTCCGGAGAGCGCCACTCGCCCGCCGGGGGCGATCCGGGTCGCAATGGCGGGAGCCAGCACACAGAGCGGATTGGTGAGGATGTTGGCGACGACGAGATCGAACGTCGCATCGAGCGGCGCGCCGGAATGCTGTACGCGCACGATGCCGGATACGCCGTTGCGCGCCGCATTCGCCCGCGCTGCTTCCAGTGCGCGTTCGTCGATGTCGATTGCCAGCGTCCGGGCCGCGCCGAGACGGGCGGCGGCAATGGCGAGAATGCCCGAACCGCAGCCGAAATCGAGCACGGACGCGCCGGGTCGAACCGTCTCGCACAGCCATTCCAGACAGAGCCGGGTCGTGGGGTGCGAGCCGGTTCCAAAGGCCATGCCGGGGTCGAGCTCGATGTTGATCGCGTCGGGTTCCGGCGCTTTGTGCCAGGAGGGCACGATCCAGAGGCGATCCGTGACGCGGATGGGGTCGAACTGATCTTGCGCGGCGCGTATCCAGTCCTGTTCGGCGACTTCTTCGACGGTGAAAGATGGCGTGGCCCTCATTCCCGCTCTGAGGGCAGCTTCATCAATGCGTGCTGCCAGGGCAGGGCGTTCGGAGGAATCGAACAGCGCGATGACCCGGCAATGCGCCCACAGTCTGGCGACCGCCTGGCCGGGTTCGTCGAACTGCGGCGTCTCGGCAATCGTGCCGGCGTCGGCATCCTCGATCGAGACCGAAAGCGCGCCCGCCTCCATCAGCGCCTCCGAGAGCGCCTCGGCGCGGTCGGCGCGAGCTTCGACGGAGACGGAGAGCCAGGCGGGCTTGCCCATTACTTCTTTTTGGGGATGCTGGCCTTCTTGGCGTCGCGCAGGTCGTCGAGGCGCTCTTCGAGGTAATGGATACTGACGCCGCCTTCGATGAAATTGGTATCGAGCAGCAATTCCTGGTGTAGCGGGATGTTGGTCTTGATCCCGGCCACGTCCATTTCCGAGAGCGCGATGCGCATGCGGCGGATGGCCTGTTCGCGCGTATCGCCATAGACGATGAGCTTGCCGATCATCGAATCGTAATGCGCCGGAACCGTGTAGCCGCTGTAGACGTGGGAGTCCACCCGCACACCGGGGCCGCCGGGGGTATGCCAGTTTGTGATCCGTCCCGGCGAGGGGGTGAATTTGAACGGGTCTTCGGCGTTGATCCGGCACTCGATGGCGTGACCGCGCGATACGATGTTCCGTTGGCTGAGACGCAATTTTTCACCTGCGGCTACCCTGATCTGGGTCTGGATGATGTCGATGCCGGTCACGAGTTCGGTGACCGGATGTTCGACCTGCACCCGCGTGTTCATCTCGATGAAGTAGAACTCCCCGTTTTCGTACAGGAATTCAAAAGTGCCTGCGCCTCGGTAGCCGATCTTGCGGCATGCCCTGACGCAACGCTCGCCGATGGTGTTGATCTGCTTGCGGTCGATCTTCGGCGCCGGCGCCTCTTCGATGACTTTCTGATGGCGGCGCTGCATCGAACAATCGCGCTCGCCGAGATAGATCGCATGCCCGTGCTGATCGGCCATGACCTGAATTTCGACATGGCGCGGGTTTTCGAGGTATTTCTCCATGTAGAGCGCCGGGTTGCCGAAAGCGGCCTGCGCTTCGGTGCGGGTCGTCGACACGGCGTTCAGGAGTGCGGCTTCGGTATGCACCACCCGCATGCCGCGCCCGCCGCCGCCGCCCGCCGCCTTGACGATCACGGGATAGCCGATGGAACGGGCGATTCTGACGATTTCACGGGAATTGTCTTCCGGCAGCGCGCCCTCCGAACCGGGCACGCAGGGCACGCCCGCCGCTTTCATCATGGCCTTGGCGGAAACCTTGTCGCCCATGAGCCGGATCGTTTCCGGGCGCGGCCCGATGAACACGAAGCCGGATTGTTCCACCCGCTCGGCAAAATCGGCGTTTTCGGCGAGAAAACCGTATCCGGGGTGGATGGCCTCGGCGTCGGTGACTTCCGCCGCCGAGATGATGGCGGGAATGTTCAGGTAACTGAGCGAGGAAGGCGCTGGCCCGATGCAGACCGACTCGTCTGCAAGCTTGACGTACTTGGCCTCGATGTCGGCCTCGGAATGCACGGCGACGGTCTTGATGCCCAGTTCACGGCAGGCACGCTGAACCCGCAGTGCGATTTCGCCCCGGTTGGCGATGAGGATCTTTTCGAACATGCCGCTTCATCCGATCACGAACATGGGCTGCCCGAATTCGACCGGCTGACCGTTTTCAACCAGGATGGCCTTGATGGTTCCGGCGACATCGGCCTCGATTTCGTTCATCAACTTCATTGCCTCGATGATGCACAGGCGGTCGCCCTCCTTGACGCTTTGCCCGAGTTCGACGAGTGGGTCGGCGCCCGGCGCGGTGGCGCGGTAGAACGTGCCGACCATCGGCGCCTTCAGAATGTGGCCGGGAGGCAGTTCGGGGGAAGATGCTTCCTCGGCTTCGCCGGTAACGGTTGCAGGCGCGCCGGAGGCGGGCGAGAGCGAAGAAGTGTAATCGGGCGCGGGCATGCCGACAGAGACGCCTGCCGGATATTTGACGATGCGTACCTTTTCTTCGCCCTCGGTGACTTCAAGTTCGGAGATGCCCGATTCTTGAGTGAGATCGATAAGTTTTTTGAGTTTTCGTAGATCCATGATGCTCTCCCGGCGAGGGATTCGGTTGTGGGGGCAGGGGCGGGTGAGTACGGCGTTTGCGCGGCCTGGCTCTAGCCAGCCTGTTCGCGGAGTCGGTCAAGAGCGAAGTCCACAGCGGCCAGATAGCCCTGGACACCCAGACCACAGATCACGCCCACGGCGAAATCCGAAAAATACGAGTGGTGACGGAAGGACTCGCGGGCGTGGATATTCGATAAATGCACTTCCACGAACGGAATCCGCACGGCGGCCAAGGCATCGCGCAAGGCAATGCTGGTGTGGGTATAGGCCGCAGGATTGATGATGATGAAGTCGATGCCTTCGACAGCCGCCGCCTGAACGCGGTCGATCAACTGGCCTTCGTGATTGCTCTGGAAGGACTCGAGTTGCACGCCGTTCGCGCGGGCGCGGGCCTCCATCGCGATGTGAATGTCGGCCAGCGTCGTGTGGCCATAGACTTCAGGCTCTCGCGTGCCGAGCAAATTGAGGTTCGGCCCATGCAGTGCCAGGATGCGATGTGGCATGGGGGGCGGAGTTTTACGGGTTTTTTGTTGCTTCATGGGCGAAGTTTGGAACAAATCACAACAATTTGTCTAGTGCTGATAACTGAGTCACACCAACTGTGTCACTACAGCCTTTCGATCAGGGGCATGACCTGTGTCAGCGGCAGTGTCGTGCGCTGAAGGGTGCGCGACGCATCCTTGCCCTCATCAGGCAACGCCTTCGCTGGACGGGGAGGGGGCGATCAGGGCTTCGACCTGGGCCAGACGCGCGCGGGGCTGGCGTCGGTTGCGCTCAGCCGGTGCGGGGTAGATGGACAATCGCGCCGGGATGTCCTCCCATTCCAGAGCCAGCACCGCTTCCGGCGCATCGGGCGACGTTTTGCGCACCTCGCGGTGTTCGAAGGGAAAAGCGGCATCGAGAAGAAAAATTTCGACATCCTTGGCGCTTTCGGGGAACAGGTCGATTTCGATTTCCGCGTAACGTCCGGCGGTGCCATCGAGCGCGCCGCCGGTCAGGTAGGGCTTGAACCTGTCCATCAGGCGCATCAACCCCACCGCAGCCTGTCGCATACCGGCCAGACGTTCCGGGAGTTCTTCGCCCTGGTACAGGGTTTGCCAGCGCCGCAGTTCTGCTTCGATTTCGGCATTGGTCGGCAGGGATTCGGCTGCGCCCTCGCTTGCGCCAAGCCGCCGGGCCGCCTTGCGCTTGGCGAAGCCGAAATCGTCGATGCCGTCTTCGGCCATCATGCGCGCGGCCAGCGCGGCGATCTCGCGGCGGCGTTGCGCGCCGCGTGGGGGGAAACCGTATTCCGCCATGAAAGAAGAAAGATGTGTGCCTTCGGGTAAAATCCCGCGCATTCTACACGGGGCTGGCTTTTCATTCTCGGCTCCCCTTTCCACTTTTTGGGTTTTTGTCCCATGCACATTCACATTCTTGGTATCTGCGGTACTTTCATGGGCGGTGTTGCGCAACTGGCAGTAGCTTCCGGGCATAAGGTGACGGGGTGCGATGCCAACGTGTACCCGCCGATGAGCGAGCAGCTCGAATCGGCGGGCATCGCGCTCACC
>WRNU01000096.1 GCA_009776435.1 Betaproteobacteria bacterium
TACACACACACACACACACACACACACACACACACACACACACACACACACACACACGTTAATAACCTGTTGTCGTCCCCTGCGCTTGGGGTTTTGTCATCTTCCAAACAACCCCGTCCCCCGAAAGAGGGACGGGGTTGTTTGCGTTTCACGTTTGATTCGTCAATCAACCAATGACTCGGGAGAGAGATCATGCAACTCGGGCACGTTTCTAGACTCGTCAATCGCTCGATGAAGAAGCCGCTGTTGATTTTTCAGAGAGATTCCGTCAGCGATGATATTTCCACCATCAATTAAAACCATCCACCAAGAGGAATACACAATGAAAAAGACCATCTTTCTTGCACTTATCGCCGTCAGTATCGCTTTGCTGGCGTTGAACGTCTATGCCCAGAAAAATCCCGTTCTTGCCAAAAGAGCAAGCAATGGCGTGTTCAGCATAACCAAAGTCGAACCTGACAGTGTCGAATTCACGGCGATGAAAGAAACCAAACTCTATTCTGTCGAATTTGTTGCCGCTACAGAAGCCTTTGCCGGTGCAAGGATTTCCAATTCTAAGGGCGATATTGTCTTTGCAAGTGGTGCTACAGCCTGGCCGGGGTCGTCTTTACTCATGCCCAAAAATGCCGAGCATCCTTTGACTCTTACGGCAGGAGCTGATTTGATCGTTTCAGAATTGAAGACTCCCCAGGATTTCAAGGCGGAAAAAATCAGGTTCGTCACCGAAAAAGGCGCGGCAGCAATGGTGTATGACATTGCGACCGCAGCATGGGAGTAAGCCGCTGTGGCGAAAGGAGCCCCGCTAGGGAAAGTCTGTTCAACCATGTCTCGCGCGGATAAAACCGACGAGTTGCCGTATAGCCTATGGACAACCATACTCATCGACCCTGCCCGTTATTGCGCTCGCATTTCTTGCGATCTGGCGGGTTTTTCTTTTTTTAGCATTTTCACTGCATCAGCTTTATCGCAGTGTTTCAGGCGGTTTTGCCGCAACTCACACCTTTACAGGAGAGAAGACATGAAACGGATTATCGGCCCACTGGCCTTGGCTGCATTACTCAGCGCCCCCTCCCTCGCCCAGGCCGAAGGGATGGGACTTTACGTCGCCCCCAAGATGGGCTTCGGCTATCTCGATGGGTTTGACTTGAAATATGTCGAAGACGAAGGATATAGTGAAAAAATCAACGTGGGCAGCGATACCGTCTTTGGCGGAGGCATTGCCGTTGGCTATGACTTCAAGCACATGGGTGTCCCTGTCCGCGCGGAACTGGAATACGCCGCGTTTGGCGATGCAAAAGTCAAGGGCAAAAAAAGGTTCAAAGAATGGGGGGTTGATGTAACCGGAAGTGCCACCATCGGCATCCAAACCCTTTTTGTGAACGGCTACTTCGACTTTCATAACAGTTCCGCCTTTACGCCGTATGTTGGACTGGGACTGGGGCAGTCCTTTATAGATATGAAAGCCAAGGGTCAGGCGGATTTGGGGGGCTATAGCTTAAGCGGTAACTGGGGCAGGAAATCCACCACCGATTTCGCCTGGAACCTGAGCGGTGGCGTCAGCTATGCCATTACGAAACAGATCGGCCTTGATCTGGGTTACCGTTTCGCGTGGCTTGGTAAGGGCGAGACAAAGAAAGTCTACTACGGGCCTGGGGGTGGTTACGACTACTTCAAAACCAAAGACCTGCAAATGCATCAGGTGATGCTCGGCATGCGTTACACCTTCTAAGGCGTTTCCGATTCAAGCGTAGTTGAGCAGACCAAGGCTGTGCCTTGGTCTGCTGGCAGCATAAACGTTAGGCGGAACGCGGGCGCCTTCTATCCCACGTTAGGCGTAGACAGCTTGTCTTGTACCCACCATCTCAAGCACAGGAGAATGTTTCATGCATCCAACCATTCAGAAAACGTTTGGCGTTTTGCTAACCTTGGCGATGTTGGCCGGCTGTGGTGACAACGGTAGCAATACGGGTGAAATTCAAGCGACAACGCAACATGAGATGAAGATTGAAAACGTCAATGAAGGGCAACATGAGATGAAGATTGAAAATGTCAATGAAGGAACTGGTTCTTTTGATATTGTAGATGCTCGCACGAAGAAAATTTTGTCATATAACAAGATTATGATAAACAATCAAAATGTAGTGAGTACTAAAAATATGTCTATGATGGGTGCCAGTTTTGTTTTTTTCAACTATGACAAGATTACCGCTGCTGGAAAGGAAATAGCAAACATCGGCATTCGTGCAGAGTCTCCATATGGCTACGAATTAACGGCAGGTATCCTCAATATTATTGTTGATAATCTTCCCGAAGCATCAAACAATGCACCGGTAGAAAAGAAAGAGGAGAAGTCAACCATCAAGTTTAAGGGTGGGGCGTGCGTATATGAAGGCGTTGATTATTCCTCTGAAGAAAAACGTTTTAGTTTGATTCTGCATTATACGCTTGACAAAAATGCAAGCACAGCCGCATTAACTGTTTTGAACAAAGGGGTAATTAAAACTTCGGAAGGAAAAACATATAAAATGAATAAAAGTTTTTCAAATAGCGAGTATTCGCTTTACAGGATGGATTATCATTTCCCTGACGCAGTCCGACAAGGCATATCTTTTAAATATGTGTTGAACGGACAGGAAATTCCAATTACTTTCCACTGAAAACCAACAGAAGTAACCTGATCTGACAATTGCAGGCCACAGTTAAGGAGAATGAAAATGCTAAAGCGCGAATAATAGGAGTTAGCTCAGTCTGACCCCTATATCTTCTCACCATCTCGAATCAGGAGGTTATCATGTTCAAGTATTTATTTGTTTTAGCAGGTGCAATAACTGTGTCCGGGTGTGCCAGTATGCTTGGCGATCCTGTTTCTGAACCAAAAGATGGTGAAAGAGCCCGATTAAGAGCTGTGCTCGGTACGTCTTGGGTTGACCAAAACGTTTGTGGTGATCGTCCCGACCTTTCCGAGGGTGTATTTGTGTATTTGAACACTCCATATGAGAAAAGGTCGCTTGGTATGCCGCGTGGCACGCTTGGCAGCATGCCTTCGCGAGCTTGGGGAGAAATGTATGTCAGGGCAGATCAGCAGATCAAGGTAAAGATAAATTGGGCGAGCGGCAAAAGGAATTGTGCTCTCGAGTTCTATTTTAAGCCGGAAAAAGACAGGGATTATGAGTTTGTCACAAAAGGTGCTAGTTTTAGCGGTCAGTTCCGTTATGGTCCATTCAGATCATGCGCACTTGGATTGAGCGCTTACGACATCACGGATGGTAACAACACACCTTTGGAACTTAGTAGAGAAAAGCTTCCGTGTAACTAGTTAGGCAGCCACCCGCAATCGCAGGCCACAGGCGAGGAGAACTCAAATGAGTTTCCTGAACAACTTGTTCGGCAAAAAACAGGACACAACCACCTCAAGCAGTAATGATGAGGGTAAGAGTGCGGTGAACAGTGCAAGTTCACAAGGCCAATACTCACTCGTAAAGAATGAAAACGGAGCGATTGTCGGTTTGTGGCTTACAGATCCGCAGGATGCCGGCCCATCACGGATAGGCGTCATTGAGGTGTTACTCGCAAGACACGGAGCACCTTATTTGATTGGCGCTGCTAGACGAATTGTTCCAAATAATGTCGATAACAAGGGTGATTGCTTCGTGATGTTAAACTCATAACGGGCTCTAGGCGAATAGGCGATTAAGGTCGCCCGACAGTCGCCTTCCTTGTAATCTCTGACCTCTCAGGAGTGTAATAATATGAAAACAGTAAATTATTTGCTTTTTGTAGCGATTGCTACTCTCACGTGCATTCCATCTGCGTTTAGTCAGACAAAGCCAATAGCCGCTGAGCTGCTTGGTGATATTGGGAAGTTTAGGAGTGCAAATGATGGTATGTCCAACTCATTGATTGCACTAATTGCGCTCGGAATTGTGGTAGCAATAGTGGCAATAATAATTTTGTTTAAAAAACCTAAAGAATAATCTACTGTGAAAGTTTTGACTTGATCGGAATAGAGCCTCATGGCACTACAATAAGCACCCGCGCGAGCTTCCCTTCGGCAAGGGTAGGGTTCGCTGTTGTATCCCATTCGGCTGCGCAGAGGCGTTATGCGATTAATATTGCGCACTAAATCAGAGTTTCGCTTGGCACCATGCTCCCGTGGTTGACATCATGATGCATTAGCATCATGATGCGGCCGTGTTGTGATGCTATTTCTGGAGGTTCCCGTGCGCACGACTATCGACATCCCCGAGCGCGAACATACGCTGTACACCAGCCTCGCGCGTGCGCAACGCACGAGCTTCAGCAAATTGCTGCTGGATCTTGCCAGGCGTGGTCTGGAATCGGCCAACCGCGTTGCCGATGCCGTACCCGTGTACCGGGTTGATCCGCAGACCGGCCTTGGCGTGTTTCGCTCCGGCCGACCGGTCACGCTCGACGACGTCAAGGCGCTCGAAGACGATGATGCTCCTTGCGCACGCGAGGCGTCATGAGCGCGCGCCTGCTGGATGCCAACGTGTTGATTGCCTTGTTCGACGCCGATCATGTGCATCACGCGATCGTACGCGACTGGTTCATCGCATTGAACGACGGATTCGCCACTTGCCCTATCGTCGAAGGCGCGCTGACGCGCTGGATCGTGCGTATAGAAGGTCACTCCGGCACAGCCGCCGCGCAGTGTGAATTGCGCAAGCTCGCCGCCGATTCGCGCCACCGTTTCTGGCCCGACGATCTCGCCTACGCGGATGTCGAGTGGAAAGGCGTGCTTGGACACAGCCAGGTCACCGACGCCTACCTGGCCGCGCTTGCACGCAAGCACGGTGGCCGACTCGTGACGCTTGATCGCGGACTCGCCGCGTTGCATCATGATGTTGCCGAACTGATTCCCGCGTCAATCACCTCGGCCTGACTTTGCGCTCAAGCGGACGGCCTTCGACCGCTACTTGCCTTGGAGATCGGACAGATAATGAAGACTCTCGCATTTGTGATTGGTTTGCTCTTCGCAGCGTTGGCTGCACCCCCTGCATGGGCAGATGCGCTCTATGACAAGTGTGCGAACACTGTAGGCCCGAAAGACGCTTGTCCTTACGAATGGCATGTACGCGCTGATCGCAAGCTGAATGAAGTCTGGAAGTCGTTTTATAGAAGCGCTGAAGGCCAGACAAAGAGCGATCTTCTGGCCGAGCAGCGTGCATGGAACGCCTATAAGGAAAAATCTTGCAATTTTTTACGCAATGATGAATGGGGACGAGTGGGAGAGGTTTACCATTACCACTTTTGCCGAATCAAAGTTATCGAAGATCGCATTCAGGAATTGCAGAGCTATTTTTCACCTTCAGACATGGTAGATGAGCGAGAGTTTGAGGGTTTTCGTTGCTTATCTGGTGGTCCTAAAAACTCAATTCGTTTGGAGTGGGGCTGGTATAAAGATGCTATACCCGCGCATTGGAGTACGTCCTATGTTAAATACAAAAACTCGTCGAAACCGATTCACCTGATTCTGAAATCGAATGAAGGTGTGGAAACGATGGAAGGAAGACCATGGGAGTATACGTCAATTTGGCTTGAGGTCGTGGACGGGAAAATCACAGGAGAATACAAAACGATCACTCAAGGCGCCCTTATTTATGGTTTCACGTACAAGGACTATCGAAACGGTCGGATAGTTGACTTCTCCGATGTCCCTGGTGATTATGCTGTGGTCGGGGACGGTAAGTGCACGTGGAAGTAATCTCCAGATCTACATCCTCTATCTTGTCCGCACCTTCAACGTTAGGCCGTTTTCTATGCGAAAAACAATCTTGAGTTTTCTGGTGGCAGCCACTACACTTATCCTTTTCGGACAGGCGAACGCTGTGCTGATTAATTATCGATCTCTGGATGAGGTTCTAAACGAAGCCGAGGCTGTGTTGATGGTCGAGATTGATTCAGTTTCCGAGCCGGTGAAGAAGGGTTTTTTCGTTCATATAGATTTTGACGCCCGATTGCTCAAGACACTGTTCGGTTCGGTAGGATCTGATGAATCCATCTCGCTGACCTATTCACAGGGTATGCCGCAACCGAATAGGTCGCCTTTGGTTAGTGGCTCCGGGCGTGAATTCAATTTGAAGAAAGGTGACCGTGTCATTGTTCTGCTCAAAGCAAATGATTCTGGCGAAGAACGGCTGCCTGTACTGAGAGTCGAGCCGATTACTCAACTGAAAGCAATTCAGCAAAAATGGAAGGCACGATGATTTTTTTTGGCCCAATCCCGCATTGCAGCCGATAAATTTTCTACCCAAATTTCAGGCTGAATTCTGACATTATCCGATCCTTCATGTCTGCGTCGATCATCGAAAAAGCCGTTGAACACCTGCAAGCCGGCGAACTGGTGGCGCTGCCGACCGAGACCGTCTACGGCCTCGGGGCGGATGCGACCAATCCGGCTGCCGTTGCCGGTATTTTCGCGGCCAAGGGCCGTCCTGCCGATCATCCGTTGATCGTGCACCTTGCCGATGCGGCTTCGCTCGCGCAATGGGCGCAAGACATCCCGCAAGCCGCATGGGATTTGGCCGCCGCGTTCTGGCCCGGCCCACTGACCCTGATCCTGAAGAAACAGCCCTGGGTTCCCCTGGCCGTGACTGGTGGACAGGACACGGTGGGTTTGCGTGTGCCCGCGCATCCGCTCACGCTGGAGGTGCTCGCCGCCTTTGCGGCAGCCCGCGCGCCCGGAGCCGCCGGGGTTGCCGCGCCGTCGGCAAACCGTTTCGGGCGTGTCAGCCCCACGACGGCGGCGCATGTGCGGGAGGAGTTGGGCGACAAGGTTTCCCTGGTTCTCGACGGCGGGCCTTGCGCGGTGGGCATTGAATCCACGATTGTCGATTTTTCGCGCGGTGCGCCTGAAATTCTGCGTCCCGGCGTGATTGGCCCCGATGAGATTGCCCGCGTGATCGGCGTTTCGCCGCATGTGCGCGGCAGGACGGCAGAGGGAACGGAGGTTGCTGCTGCCGCGCACATGCCGCGTGTTTCCGGGTCGCTGGCGGCGCATTACGCGCCGCTCACACCGTTACAGCGAGTGAAGTCCGACGCGCTGGCCGAAGAAGTCGCGCGCCTTGCTCGTGCCGGACGGCGGGTTGCCGTGCTTGCGCATGGCGCTTGTACGCTACGCGATGCCAGCGTCCACTGGCAAGCCGCTGCGCCTGAACCCGCAGCCTACGCGCACGAGCTTTACGCCAACCTGCGCGCGCTGGATGCCGTGGGCGCGGAGGTCATCCTTGTCGAGGAAGTTCCCTCCGGTTCGGCCTGGCAAGCCATCGCTGATCGCCTCGGTCGGGCTGAAGCGGGTCAGAAGACCTGATTTTGGCGAGTGGTTTTTACGCAATAAACAATATCAGCGTTGAAATTTATAGATAAATCAGAGCCTTCCTGGTTTATATGGGTTGCATAATAAAATTTTTTAATGATATTCATATGTTTTCATGGAATGCAATTAATATAAGCCAATGTGTTTTCTGAGTGTTTTCCGTGCATTTTCAAAACGATTATTCAAAAAGAATATTATGGTGATATTTGGTTATTCCTCTTTTTCGTCGCCCCATGAAAAATACAGGTAAATCGCAGATCTTCATATAAGGGGTTTACATTCATTGATGCTTTTTGGTAAAACTGAAATTTCGTCGTGAAAGACGCTAACAACGAAGGCATACCGAATTTGTATGCAATCAACCGGAAGGGCGCATCCAACACGACTGAAGTTCACGTCATCAATCTCGCCAACCCGAAACAATTTCTCTTGCAGACGCCTACCTGTTTGGGGCCGACAATCAACCAAAAGAGCTGGAGCTTTTGCTGAGAGATAAAGGAGTAACGACGGCGTGCTTGTAAAAACAGAGCACGCCGGGTACTGTTGACAAGAGAATCTGGCAACAAATCTGCTGCATGAGGGGGGTTGTATCTCCCTTTGTTGTCATTCCTTATCACACCACCAAGGAGAATCAGGTTAATGACTGACAAAATACAAAACCCATTTCCATGGATGCTGCTGGCGCTGCTTTGCGCCGCGCTCGCCGTAACAGGATGTGAAGGCTCGCGAAATGCATACTCGGAGGCGAAAACCGTCGACGAGAAAGCCTATGTGGTGGTCGAGCATTACTCCGCACTCGTCAAGGAAGCAGCGGATTTGGCGGAAAAACCCAATACGCCGCGCGAGGCGGTCGAGGCGATGAAAAAGGCCGACGCTGCCGCGATGCCCGTCATGCTGCGCGTGCGCAACCTGCGTAATGCCTGGCAGGCCGCCGGGAACGCGGAAAATGCGGAAGCGTTGCAGATGGCTGTCAATGACGCCACCATGGTTATTGCGGACATGATACGGGCGGTGAAACAAGCGCGAGGTGAGACGCCATGACTATAAACTTCAATACCCTGGCCATCGTGGGACTGCGCGCAGCCGGGTTGGCAGTGAGTCTTTCCGGTGAAGCCTCGAATACCCAGAAAACCAGCCAGTCTCTTTACCTGCTCGCAGATCTTCTGGAAGCCGGAAAGGCCACGGACACGCACATGGCAGCCGTTGCCGAAAAGCTTAAAAACAGGGAGATCACCCAGGAAGATTGGGACGACGTGTTTGCCCGTATCACAGCGGATAGCGCACGACTTCAGTCAAGCTGACCAGTGCGGATAGGTTGGGGTGAGCCACCGCGAACCCCAACATAACAGCGTTCCCAAACGGGCAAGTCATCACCCGCCTGCATCTCATTTGGATATTTTCTCCCTAACGTTGGGGTTCGCAAGCTCACCACAACCTATGCGCTGGGCCGCGCTGCTGCCGGTTCGGGGGCGAGCGATGCACTCTCAGCGCAGAATGGATGAACACGTGTCGGACGCAATCCTCGCCATTCATGGCGCGGCGACTCGCATCACGGCGAACGATGCGTTTGTTTCCGCGCGGATGCAAGCCTGTTCCAAATCCAACTGCTCTGTGTATCGCTTCCGGTCAGGATGTAGGTGAGGGCATGGTCGTTGCTGATGTTGAGAGCGAAGGCGCTATGTGAACCCGGTCGACCGGCCAGCAGGATTTCGTCTCCTGGGAGAATCGGGGTCGAGGCAGCGGGAACGAGAAGTTCGTCGCCATTGTCGCGCGCGATGTAGAGCACTTCGCAGGCGAGATATTCGTAACGGTTGGCGTGTGAGTGCAAAAGCTGGTCGAGAACGATGTTCTCCCCGTTCATCAGCCGCCTGTGCAGGGCGGGCGCGCGCGAGAGGTTGATGCGCTCGCTCCATATTTCAGGAACCATTGCCCCCAGACGGCGGGTCATGCGCTGAAACAGCCAGATGCACCATTCTTCGTCGTCGCGCCTGTAAATGTCGGCGAGAAAACGGGCCAGCAGAGGGGTGCCGAGGATGGCCAGACATTCATGGGCAGTAATTTCGTTCGGAATGAAGGCGAGATCGGACGCGAAAGCCTCGAACAACGCGCGGTTGGAAACGTGGCTCTGCCGCATGAGCACAAACAGATTCTTGTTGTGTTCGCACGCAGTAACGGCAATGGACAGGTTGTTGATGTCCGATTCGGTACAGACCGCCAGACCGACTGCCTTTTGTATTCCGGCAGCTTCAAGAGCGTTGCGACTGGAGGCGTTGCCTTGCACCCAGGAACAGGAGGAGGGAATTGGGGTGTCGCCCTGGGGCTGGCGGTCGATGATCGTGACGGGCGACTTGTTGACATCCAGCGCCTCGGTCAGCGAGCGGCCAAGACGGTTGTATCCGCACAGAACCCAGGCTCCACGCGGCGGTTCGCGTCGGCGACTGACGGACGTGCCGGGCAGGCCGGTGAGCCAGCCGAGCAGATGCCATGCTGCCGGAGCGCGTAATGCCAATGTCATGTTTTCGGTGAATGTGTCGAACGGATTGATGATGTGGGCGGTGCCGAACGCGGCCATATTTGCGGCGACTTCCCGTGTTTCGGCCCTGGCTACGACAGGCAGGTGAGGGGAGAGCAGTCTGGCGGCAATCGCAATGGCCAGGTTGGTGTTGTCGTCGTTGGTGAAGGCGATGATTCCGGCGCAATTCGGGTGCGCGAGTCCGGCCTGCCGGAGGGTGTCCGGGTTGCTTGCGTCTGCAACGAGCGCGGGCACGTCGGCGTCGTAGTCGGAAAGGTCGACTTCACCGGCGCGGGCCTCGTTGATCTCGACCACGACCATACGGAACCCTCGCCGGTCGAGCGCCTCGCAGATCAGTCGTCCGGTTTCGCCGTAGCCGCACACGATGTAAAACTGCTCGCTCATGTGGGCTACCTTGCGTCTGAAGTGCATCAGGGCAATGGCCTGTTGAAGGTTGCGGTCGGCCAGTAGCGCGAACACGGTTCCCAGGGTATAGGCCCAGCCGACGACCGACATGTAGATGCAGAACAGAATCCAGAGGCGTTGCTGATCCGAGAAGGCGTAGGGAATTTCGCCGAAGCCGATCGTGGTGGC
>WRNU01000097.1 GCA_009776435.1 Betaproteobacteria bacterium
GGTTATTACTTTGAGATGGTGGGAGAGCCGTCGCTGTCCGATCCCGGCTACCGCAATGCTCTGGAACTGCGGCCAGACAGCGCGCTGATTCGCGCCAAGACTACCGGCAAGGCCGCGAAGCCCGGCCCGAATGAAGCCGACGTGCTCTTCGTCTTTGAAAGCGGCCAGGCGCCGGCATGGAAATCCGTGACGATTCCCTTGGTGTTGCCGATCAGCAAGCAACTGTTCATCGTGCCCTTGTCGTTCCCGATCGTTATCTCCTCCGGGGTCTACACACCAGCCTCGCTCAACGTCGGCGGAAAGAATCTGCCGGTCGAAACCATTGTCAACGTCGACGCGATGGCGAAACGCCAGTTGAAAGACCAGTTGCCCGGCATCATCGGTCGCACGGCCATTCGTGGCATCGTCAAGGGCGCCGTGCAATACGTGGCGCAGAATCAAGCCGGAACCACCGGGGGTTTGGTGGCGGGAATAGCAACCGTTGTTACGGAACAGGCCGATGAGCGCGCATGGCGCACCCTGCCGGCCCGCCTGTCCATTGCCCGCGCCGTTCTGCCCGAGGGAGAGCAAATGGTTGAATTTCGTACCGACAGGGGCATCTATCGCGGAACGATCACGGTCGGTGGCAAGGTCAATATCGTTCCCATCCGGATCATTGACAATTTCGTCTATATTGGCCAGAAGGAAGCGAAGGGTTCTTTCACCGAACTGCCTTCCTCCNATTGGGNGAAGCTCGAAGAGNATGAAAGCATCGAAGCGATCCAGGCAAGAGTGTCTGCGGTCTGGAAGCCGAAACTCCAGGCAAGATTGNCAGCGGACGCGAAGCAGAAACAGTCGACGACTCGGGCAAACAACACAACGGACGCGAAGCAGAAACAATCGGCGACTCNGGCAAACGACACAACGGACACGAAGCAGAAACAATCGGCGACTCAGGCAAACGACACAACGGACACGAAGCAGAGACGGTGGGCGACTCAGGCAAACGACACAACGGACACGAAGCAGAGACGGTGGGCGACTCGGGCAAGTGACACAACGGACACGAAGCAGAGACGGTGGACGACTCGGACAAACGACACAACGGACACGAAGCAGAGACGGTGGACGACTCGGGCAAACGACACAACGGACACGAAGCAGAAACAATCGGCGACTCGGGCAAACGACACAACGGACACGAAGCAGAGACGGTCGACGACTCGGGCAAACGACACAACGGACACGAAGCAGAGACGGTCGACGACTCGGGCAAACAACACGTCAACCAAAGCAAAGAAGCCCGACAAAGATAGCGATTCCCGTTTGTCCCTGAAGAAACCGTTCCGCAGTTGAACACGGGCCAGACGCAATCTCCGTCATCAATGGTGGGGATTGTGCTCGCCCCGCGTTCGCTGAAGACCGTTTGCATTTGTCATTACCCCTGCGCCCGGTAGCGCAGGCACGACCGCTCATACGCCCATGCGAAGACATCGCGCAGAAGCTCGACCCGTCCAAGTTCATAGACGCCCAGCGTACCCTCCATGTAGGCCAGTCCGGGAACGTCGGCGAAGGACAGCGGGCAGAGGTTGTGCCTGAACAGAGGGATGTTTGCGGCAAGGCGCGAGAGGGGTTTGTTGGCGCTTGCGAACGGTTGCAGGTAGGGAAGTTGCACCATGACGAAAAACGCCTGCTCGAACGGGTCGGAAATGGCAACGGCTTTTTCGAGGAAAAGAAGAAAGTTGTCTTCAATGAATTGCGGCATCGCGGGAGGGCTCAAAACCGTGCCGGGGATCTCTATCGGTTCCATCGGCTGGCGACGGGGTTCCGGTGAGAGTACGGCGTGCAGGCTTTGGAGCGTGAAAGCGTCGAGTTCGACGGCTTTCTCGGCCAACATCGTGATGGCTGCCACATGATTCAGAATCATCCGGGTTTCGAGCAGATGCCTGCCGAGAGCGGGCTTGCCGGACACCGTCAGGGTTTCAGCCTCGGGTCGGGTATAGGTGCAACCTTCCAGCCGGGATGAGGCCCAGGCAAAATCCACCCGCAAACGATCCAGGACGCGGCGCGCATGGATGCCGGCAACTTCGTTGCCCGTCACCGAAGTGCGTCCGATTTCATGCAGGCGGCTCACCATCGGCTCCGGGAGGTATCGGCTGAGACCGGGTTCGTAGCTTTCGAGAAATTTCCGATCGAACCCGACCTGATGACGATGCGAAAGGGGTTTCCGTATCTGAGCGCGAATTTCTTCGCCTTCCCGAGACACTGGCACATGGACGATTTCGACGCCGTAGTGCGCACCGGGCTCCTCGACGCGATGGACGGGCGCAATTGCCCTGGATCGATAGACACGGGCGGAGTTTCGGCCTTCAGCCGTAATGCGCCCATCCCGCGCCAGACGCTCCAGCCTGCGTTGCAGGGTGCGCCGGTTGATGTTCCCGCAACGCGCGAAAAGCGCCTGATGAAGCCTGGCGATGCCGATGCCGTCGGCGTGCTCCGACACCACGCCCGCAATGAATTCACAATGCCGGGAGATTTCTATCCGCTTCATGATGCCTCCAGAACAATCACAGCATACATTATGCCATACATGTGATGACTGAGTCATTCAATAAAACGAACCGGGTTAGCTCACTGTGACCCGGATACTCCCTCCGTCACGCCTTCGGCGTGCCACCTCCCGCGAGAGGGAGGCTGTTCAGTCCACCATTTTCGACAACTCATCCGCATCGAAATCATCCTTGGGCTCCGCCGCCGGGCCAAGATGGATGCCTGCCTGCGCGAGCCGTTCGGCAAAGAGATGGAAGCGGCGATCCATATCGGTCGCATGTTCGAGCAAGCCGAGAACGGCGCGGGCCAGCGGGTCGTCCATGTTGCGCGTGACGCCGTAGGCCGAAAAACCGTCGGTCCGAGTTTCAGGATCGGAGCCGGAATCCAGTTTGCGCTCGGGATCGAGGATGTGAGCCGGATTTCCCACTGCCGTGGCCCCGGCGGGCACGGGCTTGATGACAACCGCATTTGACCCGACTCGTGCGCCGTCGCCGACTTCAAAACCGCCAAGCACTTTCGCCCCCGCGCCCACCACGACGCCGCGTCCGAGCGTGGGATGGCGTTTCTCGCCTCGGTAGAGCGAAGTGCCGCCGAGGGTGACGCCCTGGTAAATGGTGCAATCGTCGCCAATGACGGCGGTTTCTCCGACCACGACGCCCATGCCGTGGTCGATGAACACGCGCCGCCCGATGACCGCTGCCGGGTGAATTTCGATACCTGTCATGAAACGTCCGATATGGCTGATGAAACGGCCCAGCCAGAAAAAACGCCGCCGCCAGGCCGCATGCGCGAGACGGTGAAGAATCAGGGCATGGACGCCGGGATAACAGGTCAGCACCTCCCAGGTCGAACGCGCCGCCGGATCGCGCTCACGCACGCTGGCCAAATCTTCTCGCAAATGCTCGAACATGGAAGTGTTTCCCGAAAAGTTGAAATTCTGTCGGTGCGGCATATTGCCGCCCGGCGACATCCCGCCCACGCGGCTTGAACCCTGGGGCGCTTATTCTACCGGCTCTTGTTCTGGATGCCCGCATCGAAGCTGGAAAGAATGCCGCGCAGGATGGCGATCTCCTCTTTCTCGAGCCTCACCCGCCCGAAGAGCCGCCGCAATCTCGGCATGAGGCGGCGGGGTTTGGCGGGATCGAGAAAACCGCTTGCAACGATGCTTGAGTTGAGGTGCGTAAAAAAATTTTCGATTTCTTCATGCGTGGCCGGTTCGGGCAACGGTTCGGCGGGGAGAGGGGAGGCGGTATCGCGCTGCCCCATTGCCGCCAGACGCAACTCGTAGCACATCAACTGCACCGCTGCGCCGAGATTGAGCGAAACGTAAGCGGAATCGGTCGGAATCGTCACCGGCAGCGCGCAAAGCCCCAATTCCTCGTTGGAAAGGCCGCTGGCCTCGTTACCGAACACCAGCGCCACTTCGCCGCCCGTGTTCCGGCTCCATTGCACGAGCTCGGTGGCGGCAGCGTGCGGGGCGAGCCGCGCAAGCGACAAATCGCGCCGCCGCGCCGACAATGCCGCTGCGAGCACGGTTCCGGAAAGCGCCTCTTGCAGGGAATCGACCACGCGCGCGGCGTCAAGCACGTCTCTCGCGCCAGAGGCGCGCACCTCGGCCACGGGATCGGGAAAGGACGCCGGAGAAACCAGCCAGAGCCGGGTCAGTCCCATCGTCTTCATCGCTCGCGCCGCCGCGCCGATATTGCCCGGATGACTGGGACGGGAGAGCACCACGCGAACACGGTCGAGCGCGGAGAAGTCGTTCATATCAATTCAACACGGTTTGCATAACAATTATTTGAACATTAGAGCAGTTTCGGCTTAAATGCTTGCATGTCGCACAGGTCTGGGTGAACTTGCAAGCCCCAACATTGCGACCACCCCGTCAGGCTTCGCCTGCCACCCCTCCACGGAGGGGAATGCCCGGAACCAAACCGCTCTGAAGTATTTTAGCGTGTGCGCAGTCCTGGACGCCTATCCGGGATTCTGGACAAAAATACCTGAAAGCCGCATGAACTGGCATGATACGGATTTAACCTCGTGACCCGGAAGAAAAAAACTTCGTTGTTTTTCCTGCACGGCTGGGCAATGACCCCGGCAGTGTGGCAGCCCTTGATCGCGGCAATCGGCGCTTTCGAGACGCATACTCCTGCCCTGCCCGGCCATGACGGCAACATCCCCTTTGCGGCGCCTGCGCTTGCCGCCTGGGCCGATGCGCTTGCCCCCGCCCTGCCCCTGAAAGCCACCGTAATCGGCTGGTCACTCGGGGCTTTGCTTGCCCTGGAACTCGCCCGCATTCACCCCGACCGCGTGGAGCGCCTGATTCTTCTCGGCGCTACGCCACGCTTCGTCTCCACGCCCGATTGGCCGCATGGGCTGGACGCGGCAACGGTGTCTTCCTTCACCGACGGTTACATCGGCCAGCCGACACAAACCCTGCGACGCTTCCTGACCCTGCAAACCCTGGGGGAGACTTCCCGCCGACAACTGTTGCCCCAACTCGAAGCCGTAGCCGTTCCGCACACCGGAGTCCCCCTACCCGCGCTCGTCGACGGGTTGAAAATCCTTACAGGGAGCGACCTTCGCCCGCAACTCGCCGAAATCAGGCAGCCGGTACGCCTCATCCACGGAAGCAATGACGCATTGATGCCGCTCGAGGCCGCGCGTCGGCTCACCGCCGCCCTGCCCTGCGCTCGCCTGAGCGTGCTTGAGCACTGCGGCCACGCTCTCCCGCTATCGCGCCCGAACGAGTGCGCGGAGATAATCCGCGCCAGTCTCGACGAACGAGACGAGCCATGAGCGACGTCTACAACCCATATAAAAACCAGATTCGCCGCGCTTTCGATCGCGCCGCGCCCACCTACGGTTCCGCCGCCCATGTGCAGGGCGCAGCGGCACAACGCCTGCTCGATTTCACCCGCGCGCAACCGCTGCCCGCCCATGTGCGTCGCGTACTGGACGCTGGATGCGGAACCGGGCAATCCCTGCCCGCGCTGACAGCGTATTTTCCGCAGGCTCAGTGCATCGCGCTCGACTTTTCCACCGCGATGCTCGCCCACGCCGCCCACGCAGCATCCGCGCCCCACCCCGTCTGTGCGGACATCGAACGCCTGCCGTTGGCCGATCTCTCCATCGACTTTTACTGGTCGAGCCTCGCCCTCCAATGGTGCTCGCCGGAGGCGGCGCTCAGGGAAGCCTTCCGGGTACTCTCGCCCGGCGGCATAGCGCGAATCGCCACCCTCGGCCCCTGGACTCTCCACGAGTTGCGTACTGCTTTCAGCGCGGTGGACGATGGCGTACACGTCATCGACTTCACTGCCGCAGAGCACTGGCTGGAAGCCTCCAGAACCGTCGGTCTGACCGTTCAATTCCATTTGCGAGAAGAATTATTCGATTTTGCTGCCGATTTGCGCACGCTCCTTGGTAACATCAAGGCTATCGGCGCACGCGCCATCGGAGGCCGGCAACGGCGGTTTCTTGGACGAAAAGGCTGGCAAACGCTCCAGTCCGCCTACGAAGTCTTTCGCCGTCCGGACGGCATGCTGCCCGCGACATACGATTTGATCCTGCTTGCCCTGAGGAAGCCTGCATGAGCGCGTTCCGCGCCTGGTTCGTCACCGGAACCGACACTGAAATCGGCAAGACGTTTGCCGCCTGCACGCTCATTCACGCAGCGCGCGCGCAAGGCTATACGGCGCTCGGCATGAAGCCGGTCGCCTCGGGGGCCGAGACTATCGACGGCAAAACCATCAGCGAAGACGCCGCGCGGCTACTGGCCGCAGGCAGCTTCGATCCGGGGCTGGAACGACTCAATCCTTACTGCCTGCGCGCGCCCGTCTCCCCGCATTTCGCGGCGCAAACAGAAGACATTCGCATCGAGACCGCGCGCATCCGTCAGGCGTTCGACGAACTCGCCCAACGCTGCGAGCGCCTGTTCGTCGAAGGCGCGGGCGGATTCCTGACCCCCCTGGGCGAAGAAGTCGACGCCCCGCGCATCGCTCACGAACTGGATTTACCCATCATTCTCGTCGTCGGCATGCGATTGGGCTGCATCAACCACGCGCTGCTCACCGCCGAAGCCATTTATGCCCGAAGCCTGCGCCTGGAAGGCTGGATCGCAAATTGCATGTACCCAGACACACCACGTTTGAACGACAATATCGACTTTCTGCGCCATCGTCTGGGCGCTCCGCTACTGGGAACGCTTCCCTGCGCACCCGACGCGACTCCCGAGTCGCTGGCGCATCTCGTCGCCCTGCCTCACCAACCGATATCACACGCTGCCAGGAGTCGTCCATGAATACGGAAAACTCTGTCGAGCCAAAAGACGGCGCCTCTTCGGCCACCACGATCGAACAGGAGACTCCCGGCGATGAATCCTCAGCGGTCGACACAATCGACCAGGAGCCGTCCGGCGAACAGCCCGAAACCTCGCAACTGGAGCAAAACCCTCCGTCTGAATCAGCCCCTTCCTCGAAAGAGAGCAACCCGTTCGCCATCTTCGCGCTGCTTGCCGTCGTCGTCGGCATCGTGATCGCCATCATCTATGTCAGCCGGGATAACACGCCTGAGATCGAAGCGCCTCCGACTCCGGAAATTGCCCAACCCGACCCCCCGGAAGTATCTAAAGGCAAAGGCAGAGTTGGTACTACATCCAAAAAAGCGACGCCCCCATCGGCCAGAAAGGCAAAGGACGCCGAAGGATTGCAATCCGCGCGTAAAGGACCGACTCAGGCCGAACTCGACAGACTCAAGGCAATCGAAAACGAAGCCCTGAAAAACCATGAAGCCGCCGGGGAATTTTATCGACGCGGCGACTATGCGAACGCGTTGATCCGGTATCAAAAAGCTCGAAGCGGTTTTGAACAGATATTGCCGCATTACAAACGGTTCGTTGAAAGCCAATACGACAATACGACCACGATAGAGAAAAATCTCGCCTCGATATACAACGCCATCGGCGATGTATATCGCAACCAGAAAAAATACGCTGAAGCCATGAATTGGCTCGACAAGTCCCTGATGATTCGTGAAAGGCTGTTGGGCGCGGATCATCCGGAAACGGCAGAAACCTACAACAACATTGCCCTGGTATACGACGCTCGAGGACAATACGCAAGGGCGTTGGAATGGTTTCAAAAGGATTTGGTCATCAGCGAAAAAACGCTTGGCAGCGACCATCCCGACACGGCCAGAACTTACAACAATATCGGCATGGTTTATTTCCATCAGGATGACCGCGCCAATGCATTGGAGTGGTACAAAAAGGCACTGGCAATTCATGAAAAAGCCCCGGTCGACAAGAACCCCAGCGCTGCCATGACCTACATCAACATTGCCGAACTCTATCGGGCGCAGGGTGACTACGCGCTTGCGCTGCCGGAATATCTCAAGGCTTACCAGATTTTGCAAAATACGTTCGGTGAAAGAAACTCGACGACCAGGGCCGTCAGGCAAAACCTTGCGCTCGCCTATGACAAATCGGAAAACCCCAGGCCATTTGCCGAATGGCTCGAGGAGTCATTGCAGTAACGTGCGCGAATCGCGCGCAGTGTCCTAAAAATCTCCCGCTCTCGCCTGCAAGGCCGCCAAGGCCGCCAGTCCGGCGGTCTCCGTCCTCAGGACACGCGGCCCCAGGCTGATCGCCCGGCTGTTTGAGCGCAGGCAGAGATCCAGTTCCTCATCGCTCCAGCCGCCTTCGGGCCCGACGAGAAGATGAATGGACGCGGGAACGGGCTGAATCGCCGAAAGAGGCTCGCCACCGGGCACGAAAACCCACCGCGCAACCTCCGGAACCTGCGCGAGACAAGCCGCAAGGCTTTGTACCGGGGCGACGAAAGGCAGCCGGTTGCGACCGCACTGTTCGCAGGCGGCAATCACAACCTGCTGCCAGTGTTCGCGCTTTTTGTCGGCGCGCTCACCGGCAAGGCGCAACACCGAACGCGCGGCCTGCACGGGAATGATGCCGACAGCCCCGAGTTCCACGGCCTTCTGGACGACCCAATCCATCCTGTCGCTGCTTGCCAGCGCCTGCACCAGAACGATGTCGAGCGGCGACTCCCGGCTCACCTCCCGCCATTGGCCGTCGACTGCCATTGCCTGACGGGCGCGAACGTCGAGTCGCGCATGCAGTTCGCCTCCGCTTCCATCGAACAACACCACGGCGTCGCCGCTACCGAGGCGTAGAACCTTCAGGGCATGATGCGCAACGGCAGGCGGAAGTTCAATTTCTTCTGCGCGCGGTAAAACTCCCGAGAAATAAAAGCGTGAAACCATCGTATTATTGCAAGTATGCCTTCGTCCCTCTCCTCTTCCCGCCTCAAGCAATCGACCAACGCGCTACCGGCATCGCCCGATGCGTTGCTGGCCAAGGCGCGATTGCTTGAAACCCTGGTGCGCGAAATCGCGGCAACGGAGATTTTGCCACGCTATCTCAAGGTNTCGCGCGGACGCAAGGCCGACGGGTCGCTTTTTACGGAAGCCGATGTTGCCACCCAGCGGCGNCTGGTCGAAGAACTGCCGCTTCTCCTGCCNGGNCCGGTGCTGGGTGAAGAGATGAGCGGAGAAATGCAGGCCCGTTTGTGGAGCGCGGGNCGNAGCGGCCTGTGGTGCATCGATCCCATCGACGGCACGACCAATTTCATCAACGGCATCCCGTTTTTTGCCATCTCNATCGCCTGGCTCTTCAACAGCGAACCGCGCCTGGGTGTGGTCTTCAACCCGATCAGCGGAGAATGTTTCCTGGCCGTCCAGGGCGCGGGCGCTTTTCTCAACGACGAAAAGCTGCCGCTGCGACGCACGACCCGTCGACTGCGCGAAGCGGTGGCGGGGTTCGACCTGAAGCAGGTCAGCTCTCATCTCGGCGACGAACTGGTGACGCGACCGCCGTATTTTTCGCAGCGCAACTTCGGCTCCAGCGCACTGGAATGGTGTTTTCTTGCCGCCGGACGGTTCGACGTGTACATGCACGGCGGGCAAATGCTATGGGACTACGCTGCCGGACAGTTGATCCTGAGCGAAGCCGGCGGGCAAGCTTGTTCGCTGGACGGCAGCACCCAGTCGGCAGGGCCGGCGGTCAAGCGCGGCATCATCGCCGCAGCCAATCCCCTGCTGTTCGCCGAGTGGCGCACCTGGCTGCAATCGCATTCCTGAAGCCAATGTCAGGCGTTTTCTCCCTTGCTTGATATGGAAAGCCACCTTCAATTGAAGCGCAAAAAACGGATTGCTCTCGCCTGCCTTGGCGTGGCCGCTGCACTGTTTCTCTGCATGGCGTTTCTGCCGCAAACCTTCTGGTGGGTGCGTCTGCTCAAGGCGGGTGCGGAGGCGGCGCTGGTGGGTGGCCTGGCGGACTGGTTTGCCGTGGTGGCGTTGTTCCGGCATCCCCTGGGTTTGCCCATCCCCCATACGGCCATCGTGCCGCAGAGCAAGGATCGCATCGCCGACAGTCTTTCGACCTTCGTCAAAGAGAAGTTTCTTGCCCCGGATTTGCTGGTTGCCTTGATCAAAAAAAGTAACCCCGTGCGGCTTGGGGCAAAGTGGCTGGCAAAACCCGAGAATGCGAAACGCGTTGCCGAGTACGCCGGTAGCCTGATGCGCTACGGACTGGAGAAACTGGGGGAGGAGCGGATTCAGGCTTTCATCAAGGATGCCGTGCAGGTGGCCGTAGGGAAGATCGATCTTTCGCAGTCCATTGGCGCCATACTGGATATGCTGACCAAAGGCGGGCGTCATCAGGAGTTGCTCGATGTCGTTCTGACGCATGTTCAAAAGCAGATCGGCGAGCCTGCGATACGCGAGGAGATCGTCAGCCGGGTTGCCCGCTGGTTCAGGAGTGAATACCCGACGCTTGAAACCTTTGTGCCCGATTCTGCTGTGAAATGGGTCGGTGA
>WRNU01000098.1 GCA_009776435.1 Betaproteobacteria bacterium
GGTGAAGGTGACGACTTCACATTGGTAGGTGTCCTGCAACCATTTGAGGATCACCGAGGTATCCAGCCCGCCCGAGTAGGCGAGCACGACTTTGTTTGCGTGGCTCATGATCGTTTCCGTTCCATGCTTAAAGCGTTCAACAGCAGGTCACATCGGGCAGAACGAACCCATTCCGTTCATCGACGCGGCCCAATACGAGAAATTCCATCAGTGCCTTTTGCGCGTGAAGACGGTTTTCGGCTTCGTCCCAGACGAGCGATTGCGGGCCGTCGATCACTTCCGAGGTAACTTCCTCTCCCCGGTGCGCGGGCAGGCAGTGCATGAATACGGCATCCGGCGCGGCCACGGCCATCATGTCGGTGTCGACGCACCATCCGGCGAAAGCCTGTCGGCGCGCTTCGTTTTCGGCCTCGAACCCCATCGACGTCCACACGTCGGTCGTAACGAGATGCGCGCCCCGACAGGCGTCTTTCGGATCGTCGAACAACTGGTAGTGATCCGTCCCGGCAAGGCCGATTTTTTCCGACCGGATGCCATAACCGGACGGCGCGGAGACATGAACGCGGAAATCCAGCACTTCGGCAGCCTGGAGCCACGTGTTGCACATGTTGTTGGCGTCCCCCACCCAGGCCACGGTTTTGCCCTGGATCGGGCCGCGATGCTCGATGAAGGTGAAGATGTCGGCCAGCGCCTGACAGGGATGCAAGTCGTCGGTCAGGCCATTGATGACCGGAACCCGCGAGTTGGCGGCGAAACGCTCCACGATGCCTTGCTCGAAGGTGCGGATCATCACGGCGTCGCTCATGCGCGAAATGACCTGCGCCGAGTCTTCGATGGGTTCACCGCGCCCGAGTTGCGAGTCGCGCGTGTTGAGATAGATCGCCGAGCCGCCAAGCTGCTGCATCCCAGCCTCGAAGGACAGGCGCGTGCGCGTGCTGGCCTTCTCGAAAATCATCACCAGCGTGCGGTCGAACAACGGGTGATACGTCTCGTAGCGTTTGAACTTGTCCTTGATCCAGCGCGCGCGCCGGAACAGGTACGCATATTCTTCGGCGCTGAAATCCTTGAATTGCAGGTAGTGTCTGGGTGAAGTCATGGCGGTCTCCCCTCCTGTCCACTTCATCGGTCATTGCGACAGAAAATCACGAATCAGCGGCGCAAGCCCTTCGACGAGGGTTTTGGCGTCGCTGTCGCTGAAAATGAGCGCGGGCAACAGACGAATCACGTTTTCTGCGGTGACGTTGACGAGCAATCCGGCGTCGAGCGCGCGCATGACCATTTCACCGCACGGGCGGTCGAGTTCGATGCCGATCATCAACCCGCGCCCGCGAATGTCCACCACGCCAGCCGCGCCATCGAGCGCCTTCATCAGCCCGGCGCGTATAGCCTCTCCCATGCGCGCCGCGTTGTCCATCAACCCCTCTTCGGCGATGACATCGAGCGTGGTGAGCGCCGCCGCGCAGGCCAGCGGATTGCCGCCGAACGTGCAGCCGTGGTTGCCCGGCTGGAAAAGACCGGCAGCCAATCCAGAAGTCAGGCAAGCGCCGATGGGCACCCCCGAGGCGAGTCCCTTGGCAAGCGTCATGACATCGGGACGCACCCCCGCATTCTGCCAACCGAACCATTTGCCGGTGCGGCCCGTGCCGCATTGCACTTCGTCGACCATCAGGAGCCAGCCGCGCTCATCGCACAGGGCGCGCAGGGCGCGCAGGTATTCGTCGCTCACGACATTGACGCCGCCTTCGCCCTGGAGCACTTCCAGCATCACCGCCACCACGTCGCGGTTGCGCGAGGCGATCTGGCGCACCGCATCCATGTCCCCGTGGGGCACCCGGATGAATCCCGGAACCAACGGCTCGAAACCGGCCTGCGCCTTGCGGCTGCCACTGGCCGAGAGGGTTGCCAGCGAACGCCCGTGGAAGGCGCGCTCCATCACGATGATCGACGGCAACTCGACGCCTTTTTTCTTGTGCCCGTAAAAGCGCGCAAGCTTGATCGCCGCCTCGTTGGCCTCCAGCCCGGAATTGCAGAAAAACGCCTCCTCCATCCCGGAAAGGTTCACGAGCCGCGCGGCCAATTCCTCCTGCAAGGGAATGCGGTAGATATTGGAAGTGTGCAGCACCTTGCCCGCCTGCCGGGAAATCGCTTCCACCAGACGCGGATGATTGTGGCCGAGAGTCGAGACCGCGATACCGGCAAGCGCATCGAGATAGCGCCTTCCCGTTTCATCGAAAAGCCATGTGCCCTGACCGTGCGTAAACGCAATCGGCAGGCGGGCGTAGGTATTCATGACATGTGATAACGACATACTGAACCCCGGCAGAATGAAGTAAAAACGCACACGGCGGCAAAACGCCGCCGTGCACTGACATGCACCTAATTTTACGCAGAATGTTGCCCCATGTACAGGCTATCGGCTGGCATCCACTTTTTGATGATTCTGCTAGAATGCAGAAATACGAAACGCCAGTCGCAAGAGGAGACGCGGCTCGGCGCTTGCTCCATGAACTTCAATAACCAGCCTTACGGGCACAACACGACATGGGTAAGGAAATCAAGAATCTCGTCATCATCGGCGAAACCAGCGACGGAAAAACCTTTCGTCCAAGCGACTGGGCGGAACGCCTGTGCAGCCTCACATCGGCCGTCGGAAACAACAAAAAGGTCAAATATTCCCAATTCGTGCGCCCCGGCTGCACTGCTGCGGGAATAAAAACCGTCATCGTCAATCCCCATCTGCACAGGGCCGACCCGCTCGCGTGGAAATTTGTGCTCGACTTTGCCAAAGACCACGATCTGCAAATCGAAACCATTCCCGTCCCTCCGGCTTATGCCGCCGTTGACGAAATCTTTCATGCACGTCACTCCGTCCGGCGTTTTCTGCCGACGCCCGTCTCCCGCGACGTGGTCGCCGAACTGCTGGAACTGGCTTCGCGCTCGCCTTCGGGAACCAACGCGCAGCCGTGGAAGGTATACGCCCTGGCCGGAGCGGCGCGTGAAGCCCTGTCCGCCGCCCTGCTGGAGCGGTTCGACCAGGAAGCAAGCGAAGAACGGGAATACGACTACTACCCCGATCAATGGGCGGAACCGTGGCTCTCGAGGCGGCGCAAGCTCGGATTCGATCTGTATGCGCTCGTGAGCATCCCCAAGGGCAACAAGTCGCGCATGAAGGAACAGACCGGACGCAACTACCTGTTCTTCGACGCGCCGGTGGGCCTGATCTTCACGCTCGATCGCCGTCTGACGAAGGGCATGTTTCTCGACTACGGCATCTTCATCGGGCATCTCATCATCGCCGCGCAGGCGCGCGGGCTGGCAAGCTGCATGCAGACGACGTTTGTCGATTACCCGGATACCGTCCGTCGGCATCTCGGCATCGGCGAACAGGAAATGATCGTCGGCGGACTCGCCCTCGGTCATGCCGACCCGGAAGCCCCGGAAAACGGCATCGTCACGGAACGGGAACCCGTCGAAACGTTTACGTCGTTCCGGGGGTTCTGAACACGGACCGAACGTAAAGCCCGATCACTGCCTCGGCTCATCCAGCCAGCCGTTGAACCGGGCGATTTCCGTTTCCTTGAGTTCCCCCACCAGGGCGAGCAGTTGCAGGCGCGAGAACATGTACTGGTAGCGCGCGCGATTGAGGTCGCGCCTTGCCGTGGCAAGGTTCTGCTCCGCGATGAGAACATCCAGCGTGGAGCGCGTCCCGGCCATGAAACCCTTGCGCGTCGACTCCAACGCCTGTTCGGCGGATTTCACCGCCTGTTCGTAGGCGCGCACCCAATGCACCCCCTGGGCAACGCCATCAAACTCTTTCCTGATCTGCAAACCGATCTTGCGCCGCCCATCTTCCAACTGCTGGCGGGCCTTGTCCAGTTCGGCCCTGGCCTGACGCACCAGGGACTGCGTTTCTCCCCCGGAGAAAATCGGCATCTCGGCACGCAAACCATACACGGTGGCATCGTTCTTGACATCAATACTGTCGGTCGTGTTGCTTTCGTTCCTGATGCGCTGGGCGACAAAATCGAGCGTGGGCAAATGGCCGGAAAGCGCCTTCTTGACCTGCAAACTGGCCGCTTCGACGGAAGCGCGCAGGGCTGTCAATTGGGGATTGACCCCTTCCGCTTTCTGTATCCAGTCCTCGATCCGATCGGGATCGGGACGGACGAGCGTCATACGTTCAGGGTTCAGGCGAGCCAACGGCGTCAGAGGCCGGTCGACGATGGCCCTGAGCGCATCGTGCGCATAATTCAGTTGATATTGCAGTTCGATGGTCTGTGCCGCCGCCAGATCGAGTTGCGAACGCGCCTCGTCGATGTCGGTGCGCGTGCCCCTGCCGGTCTGGAAAGCCTTCTGGGCATAGTCCAGATGCGTCAGGTAGGAATCGCGCTGCGCCCTGGTGACTTCCAGATTCGCTTCGGCAAGCAGGACATCTATATAGGCGGCGGACAGACGTGTACCGACATCCTGCTCGGCCCCTTGCAGTTCGGCCTCGGCCCCCTCCACCAGTACCCGTGACTGTCTCCAGGTCGCAAAGGCTGCGGCTCGGAACAGAGGCTGAGTCACCCCCACGGAATAGTTGTAGCTGCTGTACCTGGAATTGACCGTGTCTCCCGCCCCCAGACCTGTGGTGTACGTCTGGTCGTTCGAATTCTTGTAGCGGGTGCCGCTGAACGACGCATTGGGCAGCAACCGCGCCAACGCCTGGGGTTTCATTTCGCGGCTGGCCCGAGCATCGGCCTGCGCGGCAAGGTAGGCGGCGTCGGCCTGCACCGCATCGCGGTACAGGCTCAACAGGTTATCGGCCTGCGCCGACAGGGAAACGGACAACATGCCAGCGCCAATGAACGCGGCAACCGTTGGGGAAATATGTGTTTTCATTTGTGTACCTCATTCTTCTTTCATGGAAGAAGCAACCCGTTTCAACAGAGGATGCAGGAGATAGGTCAGCATCGAACGCTCTCCGGTAATGACAACGACTTCCACCGGCATGCCCGCCTGCAATTGGCGTTTGCCCAGTTTCTTCATACCTTCTTCGGTGACGGTCACGCGCGCCAGGTAATAAGGAATGCCGGTCTGCTCATTGGTGAGCAGGTCGTGAGAAACCGAAACGACCTCGCCGGGCACGACCAGCATGGGGCTGTGCGCAAAGGAGGAAAAACGCACGTCCGCCCCGAGTCCCGGTTGTACGCGGTCGATGAGATGCGGCGGAATATGGGTCTCCAGCAACAGGGGTTCGTCCTGGGGCACGATGTCCATGATTTTTTGCCCCGGCCCGATGACGCCGCCCACGGTCTGCACCGCGAGTCCCATGACCTGACCGCTGGCCGGCGAGCGGATGACCGTGCGCGCCAGATCGCCCTTGGTCGCATTGAAACTCTCGGCCTCGGCGTCGACCCGGCCTCGCACCTCAGCCAGTTCCTGGTCGACCTCTTTCCTGAATTCCTGCTTTCTTTGCGTAACGCGCAACTTCGCTTCGGCCAGGGAACTCTTGGACCGTTCGATATTGCCCTGTAATTCGGAAATCGCCCCAATGACATCGGACTGCGTGCGTTGCAGGGACAACAGATCGCGTCGCGGCGCATAGCCCTCTTTTACCAACTCCTCCAGCCCCTTGATTTCTTCCTTGAGCGAGCTCGTTTGCGAGCGCCGGGCCTCCATCAAACCCTGGTAACCCGTGATGCTGCCTTCCAGTCCGACGATGGATTCTTCTATGGCCTGGATTTCGGCCTGGTGCGCCATCCGTCGCGCCGCAAACAGTCCTTCCTGGTTGGCAATCAGGTCGGCAACCAGTGGGGAATCCTTCTCATCGAGCAAATCGGAATGAAAACTGATGGCATCCCGCCCGCCCTGCTCCGCCACCAGTCGGGCTTCCATCGCCCGCAGGGTGTAATAACGCTGACGCACGCTCTCAAAGTTGGCCTGCGTGCTCGCCGGGTCGATCTCCATGAGAGGAGCGCCCTCGTGCACGATTTGCCCTTCTCTCACATGGACGGACTTGACGATGCCGCCGGTGAGGTGCTGCACCGCCTTTCTCTTGGTATCGACCGTCACCACGCCCGAAGTCGGCACGCCTTCGTTCAGGGGCGCAAGTGCCGCCCAGAGCAGGAAGCCGCCGAAACCGATTGCCAGCACAAGAAAACCCAGCCGGGCCGGCGAACGGGTATCCACGGGCAAACCATGCGCATGCGCCTCCTCCATGTCACGACCCCGCCTGGGAAGCGCGACGGGTTTGGGCGTCAGCGCCTTGACCAGGGCATTCCCCGTACTGGTCTGGGATCGGGGCGTGTTCGAAGACCGAGCCGACTCGACTTCCGACGGCGGGGCATTCGCCACGTCAACATTCTCTTTGCGGTTTTTGCGATTCATCGCCTGGGCACGAAGCATGATTGATTACACTGCCATAAATTTCGATTTCGACATGACCGCCGATTTGGCCGTCACTGCAGTTCCCGGCACGGCCACCTGTCTTGTTCCGGCTGCCCCGGTCATTTTTCCGGGTGTTGCAGCCGTTCCGGGAGCAGCCGCCGGTCTGGGCGCGCCGCCATAACTCGATACCGCCCTGCCCCCACTCGGCAGAACTTCTGTCGCCGTCGCGGGCAAGCCCGCCTGGGGCGGCTGGTTCAATTGCGGAGGCGCTTCCATGCGCACCGCGCTGCCTGCCTCCATGAGCAGGATCTGATCCATCGCCGCCATGATCTGCGGGCGATGGCTGATGAGCACCAGCGTCGTACCGCGTTCCTTCATGGTCAGAACCGCTTGCAGCAGGGCGCGATCCCCGGCGTCGTCCAGGTTGGAATTCGGCTCGTCGAGCACCACCAGCCGGGGATTGCCGTAGATGGCCCGCGCCAGCCCGATACGCTGTCGCTGCCCGCCGGACAGGAAACTGCCGCCCTCCCCGATCTGCGTATCGTAACCATTCGGAAAACGCAGGATCGTTTCATGCATACCCGCCTGACGGCAGGCGTCGATCACCAGGCCGGCCTCGACCTGACCGAAACGGGCCACGTTCTCGGCAATCGTTCCCTCGAACAATTCCACGTCCTGCGGCAGGTAGCCCAGACTCGTTCCCAGCGTGGCCCGATCCAGCGCCCAGACGGGCACGTCGTCGAAGAACACTCCGCCCTCGACATCCGGCCAGATGCCGAGCAGCACGCGAGCCAGCGTGGACTTGCCCGAACCCGACGGCCCTCTCACCCCAAGGGCCATGCCGGAGGGGATTTCCAGCGACAGCCCACGCAAAATGGGTTCCTGACGCCCGGCGGCATTCGCCACGACATCGGAGAGTTGAACCGCGATGCCGCACGTTGCCTCTTCCACTGGAATCGATTCGCGCTCGGGAAACGTTTCGAGCGCCGTTTCCAGATCCAGATAGGCTTTTTTGGCCGCCACGATATCCGGCCAGGCTCTCATCAACGCATCCATCGGATGCAAGGCGCGGGTCACCAACACACTGGCCGCGATCATCGCGCCGGGCGAAATCTGATCGAAAACCACCAACAGCCCACCTGCGGCGAGCCCCATGGATTGTTGGAGCAAGCGCACGAAACTGGCGATCGACTGCATGCGCGTTTGCGCATCCAGCCCCCGGCGTCCCTGCGCCAATGCCATGAGGTGCCGCCGCACCCACGATTCGCGCATGTTGCCGAGCATGCCCATAGATTCGACCACCGCCGCGTGCTGCATCCTGGAATTCAGGTGCCGCGTTTCTTCTTCCTTGGTCGAATCGGCCGTCTCCAGCGGCTCTGCCATGACCTGCTTGGAAACCCAGGCAACCGTGCAGAGAATCAGGCAAAAGACGATTGCAAGCGCGCCCAGAAACGGATGCAGCAGGAAAAGCACCGCGATGTATATCGGCGTCCAGGGCGCGTCCATGATGGCGAACAGCCCTGTTCCGGTCAGGGATTGGCGCAGTTTGGTGAGGCTCTTGAACAGGTGGGCGCTCTCCTCGCCCCGGTTGCGCATCTCGAAAGCGGCGGCGAACACGCGCGGATTGAGCTGCATGTCCAGTCGCACCCCGAGCCGCACCAGCAACCGGGAACGCACCCATTCGGAAAAACTCGTCACGCCCAGAAAGAAAAACAGCATCAGCGTGATCGCAAAGAGCGTGATTCCGCTCTGACTGACCATCACCCTGTCGAAAACCTGCAACATGTACCACGTCGGCGTGATCATCAACAGGTTGGCAAGCGCGGTGAATCCCAGCGCATGGGTGAATTCTCGGCGGAATGTGCACAGGAAGCGGCTCAATTCGCTGCGCCCGGCGAATGCGACGAGTTTTCCGATCCATGCGATTTTTTTCATGGCCTCACCCTCGTCACGCCAGAGCCAGCGGCTTGACGCCGGGGCGCATGCCAATCACCGGCGCGCGCGGTGCAGCGGCCTGCCGCTGTGGCGCGGGCCCTTGCAAGGCGGCAAGCACTTCATTGCGCGGGCCGAACGCCCTGGCCTGGCCGTCGACCAGCAGCAGCGCCATATCCGCCATTGCCAGCAGGTTCTTGCGGTGCGTGACGACCACGACCGTTGCGCCCGCCGAGCGCAGTACCTGCAGGGTATTGGCCAGGGCCGTTTCTCCCGCCTCGTCCAGGTTCGCGTTCGGTTCATCGAGCACCACCAGGCGCGGAGAGCCGTAGATGGCTCTTGCCAGACCGACGCGCTGGCGCATGCCGCCTGACAATTTCACCCCATCGCCCCCGATCCGGGTGTTATAGCCCTTGGGCAGCGCCAGGATATGTTCGTGCAGCCCCGTGATCGTGGCCGCCGTCTTGAGCCTGTCGGTATCCGGCTTGCCGAAGCGGGCGATATTCTGCGCGACCGTCCCCTCGAAAAGGGACACATCCTGTGGCAGAAACCCGATGTAGGGGCCCAGTTCCCGCTTGTCCCACGTATACACATCGACGCCGTCGAGCCGCACCTTGCCGGCCAGACAGGGCCAGACCCCCACCAGCAGGTGCGCGAGGCTGGACTTGCCCGAAGCCGACGGCCCGATGATCGCCAGCATCTTGCCTGCCGGGACATCGAAAAAAACATTCTGTAGAACGGGTTTGCCCGACTGCGCCCCCGGCGCGCGGGCCGTCACGTACTCCGCCACCAGCCTGCCCGTGGGCGCGGGCAGTGACAGTCCCGATTCGGAATCGGGAATCTTCGACAGCAACTCCTTCAGGCGCGTCAGGGACTCGCGCGCACCGACCACGTTTTGCCACCCGATGATGACCTGCGTGAGCGGCGCCAACGCCCGTCCGGCCACGATCGAAGCCACCAGGATCAGCCCTGCGCTGCCCGTGAAATGCCCGGTAATCAGGAGTCCGGCTCCCAACCCGAGCATCAGCGAACTCGACACCTGTTGCACGTATTTTGAAAGCGAGCCGAATACCCCGGCCCGGTCGGATGCCTGCGCCTGATGGAGCAAAAGATCCTTTTGCTGTTTCAGCCAGCGTTGGCGCAGCCCACCCGTCATCCCCATCGCCTGCACCACTTCGCCGTTTTTCAGCGACGCCTCGATGAAGGACTGCGCCTGATTCGACAGTGCGTTGGCTTTCGCCAGCGGCGAGGCGGAGGATCTTTTATTGAAAAAGGTGATGGCTCCCTGAATGGCGGCGCTCACCAAACCGAAGCAGCCCAGGAGCGTATCGATCCAGAAAATCACCCCGATCAGCAGAAGCGCCATCGGAATATCCAGCAACCCCGCCATGACAGGGCTGCTGATGAACTCCCGCACGGTGGTGAAATCGTGCAATCCCCGCATCCCCAGGTTGCGCGCGCCATGCAGGTTCGCCCGAAACACTGCGTCATAGATTCGCTTGCCCAGCGTCAGATCGAACCCTTCCGCCGCCTGCCGCAGCACACCCTGCCGCGCCCATTGCAGCACTTCCAGCACGATGTAGACCAGCACCAACAACAACGTCAGCATACCGAGCGTCATCATGCTGCGGCTGTTGACCACCCTGTCATAGACCTGAAACATATAGAGGGAAGGCGATAGCATCAGCACGCCGATCACGGCGCTGAATAACGCAGCGCGCACGAAAGCGGGTTTCTGCCCGCTCAGGGCCGTCTGGACTTCGGAAACCGATGCTTCGGGATTCATCTCGAAAACCTGGATATGTGCGTGTTCTTTGGCAATTGGCCGATACTACCCTACTACAACCAATTTAGTCTATACGAATTTACAAAAAATCCCCGATAAGATATCAGTCTTCGTAAACATGAACAAGGCATGCCGGTTCGAGAGAGGCGTTGCGGTGACATCGAAACGGTTTCGGCGCAGCCGCAGACATCACCGAATCTGGCGTTTTTGATCGAAATTCCGTCGAATCGGGAGGGGAGTGGCGGGTTGCCGGCCACTC
>WRNU01000099.1 GCA_009776435.1 Betaproteobacteria bacterium
GGGGGGGGGTACCTGAACGGGAGGCTGTGAGGCGGGTGAAGGCGGCGTTTGGGTGTTCGGCGCCGCAGCCACTGCCGGTAGGGCGGCAGGGGAAACGGCAGCCGCCGGGGTGGGCGGAGCCGGTTCGACAGCCACTTTCACGGGCGTCTGCGATGGCGTCCATGCCCACTGCTTTTGCCAGGCGGCGTTCACGCGGCCTGGGTACTCGGGCTTGCCCCGGCTGCCGTTGTAGCGGCCCAAGGCCAGATAGAGGTTGCCTTTTTCGAGATCGAGGTAGTGGCGCAGGATGGTGCAGCCGTAGCGCAGGTTGGTGCGCATGTGAAAGAGGTTGTCTTCGCGGTTGCCGATGGTGTCGACCCAGAACGGCATGACCTGCATGTAGCCCCGTGCACCGGCTTTCGAGATCGCGTATTTGCGGAATCGGCTTTCGACATGGATGACGCCGAGGACGAGTTGTGGGTCGAGCCCGGCGCGGGTGGCTTCATAGTGGATCGTGGTCAGCAGTTCCTTGCGGGCGTTCGGGTCGGGAATGCGCTTTTCGAGTCGGCGGGACATTTCTTCGAGCCAGCGGTTGCGCTCGGCAACATCTTCAATCGCAATGGTGGGCGGGGCATCGCTTACGGCGGCGTGCAGGGCGGCGCGCACGCTGGCGGCCAGACGTTCTTCCTTCTGGTTTCCTGCCTGCGTCGGCGGACTGACCAGCGCACAGAGGCAGACGGCAAGCAGGAGCAGGGGTTTCACGTTGCGCTTGTGCACGATTGNCGCAGGAGGCCGACGAGGCGTTCGACCGCATCGAGGGGGGCAAGCTTNATTTGTTCNCCCCCCTGGCGAGGCTGGATTTCGACGATGCCTTCCTTCAGGCCGCGTTCGCCGACNGTCAGGCGGAACGGGACTCCGATAAGCTCCCAGTCGGCAAACATCACGCCGGGGCGCTCGTCGCGGTCGTCGAGAATGACGTCGACCCCTGCCGCGCGCAGCGCCTCGTAGAGTCGCGTGGCTTCAAGGCGCACGGCTTCGGATTTGCCCCATCCGAGGGCGCAGACGACGGCCTCGAACGGCGCGATGGCGGCAGGCCAGAGGATGCCGCGTTCATCAAAGTTCTGTTCGATGGCTGCACCGAGGATGCGGGTGACGCCGATGCCGTAGCAACCCATTTCAAAGAAACGGGGTTTGCCGTCGATATCGAGAAAGGTGGCATTCATGGCGCGGGAGTACTTGTCGCCAAGATAGAAGACGTGCCCGACCTCGATGCCCCGGTCGATGGCAAGCACGCCCTTGCCGTCGGGCGAGGGATCGCCCGTGGCGGCATTGCGGATGTCGGCGACGATGTCGGGTTCGGGCAAATCGCGCCCCCAGTTTGCGCCGGTGTAGTGATAGCCCTCGGCGTTCGCGCCGCAGATGAAATCGGACATGTTGACGACGGTACGATCGGCGACGACGCGCACGGGTTTCTCGGGGGCAATGGGGCCGAGATAACCGGGCTTGCAGCCGAAGTGTTCGATGATTTCGGACTCGGAAGCGAAACGGAAACCGGCATCGAGACCGTCGATCTTGCCCGCCTTGACTTCGTTGAGATCGTGATCGCCCCGGACGAGCAGCAGCCAGAGGGTCGTGGCAACGATGTGTCCGGCTTCATCGCACTCGTCGCTGGCAAGCACGAGCGATTTGACGGTGGTAGTGAGCGGTGCGCCGAGGAAACCGGCTACCGCGCTGCAAGCCTCCATGCCGGGGGTGGCGGTCTTGACGAGCGGGGCGGTGGCAGCGCCGCGCGCCGGGATGAGCGGCAGGGCTTCGGCCAGTTCGATGTTGGCGGCGTAGTCCGAATCTGGGCAGTAGACGAGGGCATCCTCGCCGGTGTCGGCGATGACCTGGAATTCGTGCGAACGGTCGCCGCCGATCGCGCCGGTGTCGGCGGCGACTGCGCGATAGACAAGTCCGATGCGGTCGAAGATGTTTCGGTAGGCTGCGTACATGATGTCGTAGCTTTTACCGGCGCTTTCGGCGTCGCGGTCGAACGAGTAGCCGTCCTTCATGATGAATTCGCGCCCGCGCATCAGGCCGAAGCGGGGGCGGCGCTCATCGCGGAATTTGGTCTGAATCTGATAGAAATTGCGCGGAAGTTGCCGGTAACTCTTGATCTCCTGCCGGGCAATGTCGGTGACGGCTTCTTCCGAGGTGGGCTGGAAGGCAAAATCGCGCCCGTGGCGGTCGCGCAGTCTCAGCATCTCCTGGCCCATTTTGTGCCATCGCCCGGTTTCCTCCCACAACTCGGCGGGCTGCACCAGCGGCATGGAAATCTCCAGAGCGCCCGCGCGGTTGAGCTCATCGCGGAGGATGGCCTCGATCTTGCGGATGGAACGCAGCGCCAGCGGCATGTAATCGTAGATGCCTGCGGCAACCTTGCGGATCAAGCCCGCGCGCAGCATGAGTTTGTGGCTCACGACTTCGGCGTCGGCGGGGGCTTCCTTGAGGGTGTTGAAGTGGAATTGGCTGGCGCGCATGAAAACGGTTCGGGGTTGTCTGTAACCCGCCGATTCTAACGCGGCGCACAGCATCTATCAGTACTCCTTGATCTGGCGGCTTTGAATGCGCGGACAAATGTGAAAGAATCGAGACAACTTTGCGAATCTGAAGGTTCGGTTATGCTCGACCGTGAAGGGTACCGCCCAAACGTCGGCATCATCCTTGTCAATTCACGAAACGAGGTGTTCTGGGGAAAACGCATCCGCGAACATTCATGGCAGTTCCCGCAAGGGGGCATCAAGCACGGTGAGACACCGGAGCAGGCGATGTACCGGGAATTGCAGGAAGAAATCGGTTTGCGCCCCGAACACGTCAGAATTCTTGGCCGCACTCGTGACTGGCTACGCTACGACGTGCCCAGGCATTGGGTCAAGCGGGAATGGCGCAACACCTATCGCGGGCAGAAACAGATCTGGTTTCTGCTGAGGCTGATGGGGCGCGACACGGATGTTTGCCTGCGATCCAGTTCCAATCCAGAGTTCGACGCCTGGCGTTGGAACGACTACTGGGTTCCGTTGGATGCCGTCATCGAGTTCAAGCGCGGGGTGTACCAGCTTGCCTTGATCGAGTTGTCGCGTCTGCTGTTCCGCTCCCGGCGCGTCGAACTGCCAGCGAGCTATCGTTCAGCGGATAAGTCTACGGAATAACGTTGAGCGTGACGGGCGGTTTTTTTCGTCGTGTCGCGACCGGCACTGAGGTTTCATAGGGACCGTCCGGTTCCGGCAAAACCAAAAAGAATATCCGTATGGCTTGATTTGGCATGATGTTTATGGCATTATCCCGAAATGTGTTTGATCGCATTCGGCATACTCCTGGGCGTCTGCTGCCTGCAATGGGCGGCGAGCCTGCCGTTTTGGGCGGCATGGGGATGGGTGGCGGTTGTCGCCTCGGTCGTCCTGATTGCGTTTTTGTGTCGCGCCCGCGTGCTAGGCATGGCGCGGGGCGTGTCATGGATGCCATGCCTGGCGGCGGCGTTCATCCTGGGATATGGCTGGGCGGCGTGGCGGGCCGATTCCCGGATGACGGACTCGCTCGATCCCGCTCTCGAAGGGCGTGACCTGCTGCTTACCGGCGTTATCGCTTCACTTCCGGAAACGCGGGGCGACGGAATCCGTTTCGTGTTCGAGGTCGAGCGCATGGGCGCAACTGAAGGAGAGCCATCAAATCTTGCCGGTGTGCCGCACCGGGTATTGATGTCGTGGTATGCCGGACGCGGGCGTGAAGCGTTACCCTTGCCCGCCGTGCAGGCGGGGGAACGCTGGCAGTTGTCAGCGCGGTTGCGGCGGCCGCATGGCGCGGCGGCTCCGGGGGTGTTCGATTACGAAGCCTGGCTGCTGGAACGGGGGTTGCGTGGAACCGGGTATGTCCGGGGGAATGGAAAACGGATCGAGGCCGAGGTCAACGGCTGGATGAACCGCGTCCACCGTCTGCGGGCGCGCATCCGTCAGAACTTTGAGACGGCTCTTCCAGACGCGCCGTATCGTGGAATCCTGGTGGCGCTGGCTGTGGGCGATCAGGGCGCGATCAGCACGGAACAGTGGGAAATCCTTCGACGCACGGGCGTGCAACACCTAGTTGCCATATCGGGAATGCACATCTCGCTGGTGGCGCTGGCCGTTGGGGGGCTGTGCGTGTTGGTGTGGCGCAGGTTGCCGTGGCTCGTGCGGCGCAGCCCGGCGCGGCTGGCGGGTGCGGTAACGGGACTGGCGGCGGCAGGCGTCTACGCGCTGCTTGCCGGGCTGGGCATCCCGGTGCAACGCGCACTGGTAATGCTCGCGGTAGCGGCCCTGTGCATAATCGTGCGGCGGGAAACCAGCGCGCGAAATGTGTTGTCCCTGGCGCTGTTGGCCGTGCTGGCGATCGATCCCTGGGCGCCGCTGGCGGCGGGGTTCTGGCTCTCTTTCGGCGCAGTGACCGTGATCCTGCTGACACTGAACGGGCGCGTCAAATCCGTGCAGGGCTGGCGCTCGGCGATCAGGCTGCAACTGGCCATCACGCTGGCGACGGTTCCGGTATTGGTGGCGCTGTTCCAGGGCTTTTCGCTTGCGTCGCCGTTGGGCAACGCCCTGGCCATTCCGATGGTGAGTTTTGCCATTGCGCCGCTCGTCCTGCTGGCGGCGATTTTTCCCGTAGGCTGGCTGCTCGAACTCACGCATACGCTCGTCGCGTGGATGATGACGGCCCTGCAATGGCTGTCGGGGTTTTCGCTGGCTTTGTACGAACATCCCCTGCCGCCGGCGTGGCTCCTGGCGGTTGCGATGGCGTCGGCGCTGCTGTTGATCCTGCCGCGCGGCACGCCCGGTCGGCTCGCGGCGCTGGCAATCCTGGGCGGCTTCTTTCTCTGGCAACCGGAACGGCCTCGACCGGGTGAGTTTCGTGCCGCCGTGCTCGACGTGGGGCAGGGGCTGGCGGTGCATGTGCAGACCGCGCGCCACGGCCTGCTCTACGACAGCGGCCCGTTCTTCGGTGAGACGACCGACGCGGGGGAGCGTGTCGTTGCGCCGTACCTGCGCGCGGTGGGAATCGGACGGCTCGACGCGGCGTTGATCTCGCACGATGATGCCGATCACGCGGGCGGACTGGAAAGCGTGCGGGCGCGTGTCAGGATCGACGAAGTCATTGCGGGCGGTGAAATGATCGAGCACACGCCACCGAAGCCCGGCGCGTGGAATGCGCGCGACGCGCAGTTCAAGCCCGTGCTCGGTACGCCGTGCATTGCCGGGTTGCGTTGGCAATGGGACGGCGTCGACTTCACCGTACTTGCGCCCGCCGAATTGTCCGGCAAGCGGCGAGCCAATGAAGAGTCCTGCGTGTTGCGTGTAAGCACGGCAGAGGGGGCGTCACTGCTTCTGACCGGCGATCTTGGAGGAGCGGGCGAAACGGGACTGGTGCGGCAACTCGGCCCGGCATTGAAGAGCACGGCGGTGCTGGCCGGGCATCACGGCAGCCGCTCGTCGTCTTCCCTGGTTTTCGTAGAAGCGGCCGACCCGGAAGTGGTGATTTATTCGTCGGGCTACCGCAACCGTTACGGTCATCCGCATCCGCACGTCCTGGCCCGCTGGGCGAGGACGACAGCTCGTCCGTACCGCACGGATTCGGGCGGCACGGTGCTACTCGAAACCAATGAAGGGCAGATGGAAGTCGTTGCCTGGCGGGAAGCTCAACCGCGCTACTGGCATGGGCGCTGAGTTTCAAAAACAGCAACAGGGACAGCGGTTACCCGCTGTCCCTGCCGCAATCAAATACCCCAACGCTTCCTACGAAGCGGACTCCGTGGCGGTCAATCCTCCATGTTCTTCGGGTCGCTGAAGAACTCCCTGGTCAGTTTGTAGACGACGGGACTCAGGAGCAACAGGGCGACGAGGTTGGGAATGGCCATCAGTCCGTTCATGAGGTCGGAGAAATTCCAGACGAAGTCCAGTTTCATCAAGGCTCCTACCGGCACGACCAGGGTGAAGACGATGTAGAAGGGTTTGGACGCCTGACGGCCGAAAAGGTAGGTGACACAACGCTCCCCATAGAGGCCCCAACCCAGAATGGTGGAGAAGGCGAACAGGGTCAGGCCGATGGTCACCAACCAGCCGCCGAAGCCGCCGGGCAGGGCGGACTCGAAGGACATGTTGGTCAGAACGGCCGCACTGGTGACGACATCGTGCGAGGTTGTCCATTGTCCGGCAATGAGGATGACCATGGCGGTCAGGGAGCAAACGACGATGGTGTCCAGGAAGGGGTCGATCATGCCCAACAAACCCTGTTTGACCGGGTGTTTGACCTGGGCTGTGGCGTGGGCTATGGGGGAACTGCCCAGTCCTGCCTCGTTGGAGAAAAGCCCCCGAGCCAGGCCGTAGCGCATGGCCATGAGCAGGGCGGAACCCATCAGGCCACCGGCAGCCCCGCGCCCGGTGAAGGCCGAGCCGAAGATTTCGGCAAACACGCCGGGAACCTTGTCGAGGTTCAAAGCGATGATGACCAGGGCGCCGATGACATAGATCAGGCACATGGTTGGAACCAGGCTGCCGACTACTTTTCCGATGCGCTTGACCCCGCCGAGAAACACCATGCCCGCCAGGACAAGGAGGATGATGGCCACAGCCTCCGCCGGTACGCCAGTCATCTTGACCACGTTGGCAGTGACGCTGTTGGCCTGGGTCATGTTGCCAATACCGAAGCAGGCAAACATCCCAAAGACGGCAAAGAGGGCTGCCATCCATTTCCAGTGATCGCCCAGACCGTTTTTGATGTAATACATCGGCCCACCCACGAAGCTGCCGTCTTCAGCCACTTCCCTGTATTTCACGGCCAGGGTGGCCTCGCAGAACTTGGTGGCCATACCCAGGAACCCCGTTACCCACATCCAGAAAATGGCCCCTGGGCCGCCGAAGTAAATGGCGGTGGCGACGCCCACGATGTTGCCCACGCCCACAGTGGCCGCCATGGAGGCCATCAAAGCCTGCCAGGGGGTCAGCTCCCCCTGGTCTCCGGCGCCCTTGCGACCGCGCCACATGGTCTTCAATGCCGGGCCGATCTTGAACAAGGGCATGAATCTCAAACCGACCATCAGGACGATGCCGGTAATGATGAGCAGGGGGATGATTCCAAAAATTCCCCATACATATCCGCTCAAGGTATCAATAAGGGTGCTCAGTTGTTCCATGATTTGCGCGCCTCCTCAGGTTTGGGTTTGGCGATTTGGTGTGATGGTTTGGGACATCGACAAGTTGACTGTTCTCAGTACTGAATCGAACCTGTTCAGCGTAAAAACAAGCCCGCACGGAATCGAACTTCCAGGCCGGACTTGCAAGCACCGAGCCGGAGCATAACAAAGTGTGGAAGTGTATCAGCAGCGAGTTCCGGTTTGTGCGTCTTGAAGGAGTCTTATGTATAGGCTGGCATCCGGCCACGAAAGAGGCGGACAAGGGCCGTGTGCCGGGTGTCGGTGAAATCGTTGCCGTCTATCTTGGCGCTCGGGGTTTGTGGGAGTATTGTCCGGGTCTGGTCAGATTGCCGCTCGGCATTATCAGGAAGAAGTGGAAGGCAAACCGAATCAGTACAAACCACAATCAATGGAGATGAGATAGTGCGCGTATTTTCAATGATTTTTTTCTCATGCCTTTTTCTGATGTTTACGCAGGCGCACGCCGCGCAGACGGATGAGGAAACCCGGAGGAACGAAGGCGAAATGGCAGCGATCCTGAAAACACGGGGGGGTCTGACGGATATCGTCTCCTACATGGCGACCCGGCCTGATCTTTTTCCACTGCAATCACCGGCGCAAAAGCGGGTTCTGACGTCGGCGCAAAGTCAGGAAGTGCGCGATCTCTGGGCGCGCTTTCTCGATTACCAACTGATGCTCGATGCTTCCTGGCGGCTCATGAGCGATCGCAATGAAGGCAATGGGCAGGAAGAATCGGAAGATGCCGTGCATTTCGCCATGCGCTATGCCACGTTCCTGACGCGCTACCGTTATGCGCTCGAATTCATCCGGCTGGCCGACGCTGACCCGGCTGTGCGCATTCTGCTCAACGAGCCCGTTACCGAAATCGGCCTTCCTGGGCGCAGTTACGCCGATTTCAAATTTCGCTTCCTGCATGTGGCAATGGCAAGCGAGTTCGCGTTACTGTCTGCCCGATACTCGACCGTGTATTCAGCCGCATTCAAGGGCCGTGGCGGCGAAGGAGCAAAGCCGCTGATCCAGGTCATTCGGAAAGACCAAAGCTACCTCTGGCGGGCGGGCAGGGCGCACGGTCTCCTGAACACGCTGCGCAATGCCGGGCAGATTGTCCAGGAAGGGGGAGCGAGGCTGATCTTTCCGATCCAGAAAGGCGTCTCCGAGTGGATGGGGCACACGCGAGTAGCGAGCGGTGATCGTTTCCTGGTGTCCGCCGACCAGATCGCCGCATTGCGTCCCCGGCTGCACCCTGGCGACATTCTGCTCGAGCGGCGGGAGTGGTACCTCTCCAACGTCGGTCTGCCCGGATTCTGGCCGCATGCGGCGCTGTACATCGGAGACGTGGAGGAACGGAGATCGTATTTCGACACGCCGGAAATTCGCGCATGGTTGCAAACGCAGGGAATTCACGACGGCCAATTCGAGACGTTGCTGAAGACGCGCCACCCGCACGCCTATCGCCTCAGCCAGCAGCCCGACGAGGCGGGAGACATGCCCCGGATCATCGAGGCGATCGGCAAGGGCGTCGTTTTTACCACGCTCGAATACTCGGCTGCTGCTGATTCTCTGGCGGTGCTGCGGCCCCGCCTCTCGCGGCTGGAAATCGCGCAGGCGGTGTTGAAGTCCTTCGAATATTCGGGCCGTCCTTACGATTTCGATTTCGATTTTCGCACCGATGGGCAACTGGTTTGCACGGAACTGGTATTCAAGTCGTACCGTCCGGAAAACGGTCGTCAGGGGCTCGACTGGCCGTTGAGCACCGTCGCCGGTCGTCCGGTGGTCACTGCCAACAACATCGTCCGGCATTTCGACGAAACCTGGCAGACACCCGCGCAGTTCCTCGAACTGGTAGCATTTTTCGACGGAAACGCGCACACCGGACGAGCAGAGGAAAGTAGCCTGGAAAGCTTCCGCGCCAGTTGGCGTCGCCCGAAATGGCATATTCTGGTGCAGAAGGACTAGCAAGGCGGTAACGGGCAAAGGACCCCACGGGAAGGGACGAAGACGACTTAAAAGTCGTAGCGGACGTGCAGGATGCCGGCAACCCCTTCCCGCTTGCCCGTATATCCTTGCACGCTCACGTCCAGGAGCAGGGGCCGGTCTTTGGAAGGCTTGAGGGTCAGGCCGAGTTCGCCTATGTTGGTTCTTCCTCTCAAGGTGGGAACACCGATGGCAAGGCCGCTGGTCGTGGCGGATGCCTTGCCGCCGAACTCGTGCTCGTGTGCCGCGCCGACATAGACATTGGTATTTGGACGCACGGCATGACTGAGGCGCCCGCCCGCGCGCAGACGTTTGGAGGTCACGTTGTCGAAGTCCAACCGCTCGCCGGTGGACAGGCGCGTGGAATCGCCCTCTTGCTGCGTCCAGAAGACTTTGCTGTACAGATCGAGCGAGGTCTTGTCAGCGAGCTTCCAAATGTAGCCGGTACCTGCATGCAAGCCGTGATAACCCGAGGAGACCTTGTACGTCGCCTCGCGACCCCATCCGTCGTACAGGCCGCTGCGGTTGTAGTTGTTCCACATATTGCCAGCCCTGGCGCTGGCCTCGGCATAGAAGTGGCCGCTGTCGGTGTCGGTAAAGTCCATGCGGCCGATGAGACCCATGCCCAGATAGGTGAGGTCGCCCCTGCCATGAACCGAGGTATAAACGTCATACGTGCCGTTGCCGTGTTCGAAGAAGAGACCGATCAGCAGATTGCCAGGCTGCAATTGCGAGCGCCCGGAAAAACCGGCCATCAGGGAAAAACCGGAGAGGTCCACATGGGAACCTGTTTCGTACCGCGACTTGCCGCCGGAGACGGCGGCGAAGACTCCAAACTCGGCGCCGTCGCGTTCCGCCTGAATGGCCGCGCCCATGGCCGCGTTCGTGCCCCATCCGGCAATGAGGTCGCCACTCTGGTTCAACAGGGACATGCCGGTGAGAAAGCCTTTGCTCAGGGATTCGGTGTTTGGATCGACGGTGGGGCCGGCTGCGCCCAGTGGCAGGATTGCCCA
>WRNU01000100.1 GCA_009776435.1 Betaproteobacteria bacterium
CTCGATGCTGCCGCGAAGGATGGCATGCCGGCACTGGGGATTTCCGATCTCGGAAACCTCTTCGGCATGGTCAAGTTCTACAAGGGCGCGCGCGCCAAAGGCTTGAAGCCGATCATCGGGGCGGACGTCTGGATCGAGAACGATAACGACCGCGACAAACCCTGGCGTGTGCTGCTGATTTGCAGGAACCGCGAGGGGTTTGTGCAACTGAGCGGGCTGTTGACCCGCGCCTGGCTGGAGAACAAGGCGCGGGGCAGGGCGTTGATGCGCCGCGAATGGTTCCGGGATGGCGCAGTCAGTGGGCTGCTGTGCCTCTCCGGGGCATTGGCGGGCGACGTTGGACAGGCGCTTGTCAATGGTCACGAGGCGCTGGCGGAACGGTTGGCGCATGAGTGGGCGCAGCTTTTCCCCGATGCCTGGTACATCGAACTTCAGAGGGCGGGGCAACCGGGCGCGGAGACTTACGTGCGTCGGGCGGTGGCGCTGGCCGGACGGCGCGGTCTGCCGGTGGTTGCCACGCATCCGGTGCAATTCCTGCGCCGCGCGGATTTCGAGGCGCACGAGGCGCGGGTGTGCATCGCCGAGGGGTACGTGCTTACGGACAAGCGCCGCCCGCGCGAATTCACCGACGATCAATACTTCAAGAGCCAGACGGAAATGTGCACGCTCTTCGCGGACATTCCCGAGGCGCTGGAAAATTCGGTGGAAATTGCCCGCCGCTGTTCGCTTACCGTGCAGTTGGATAAAAGTTTTCTGCCGATTTTTCCAATACCGGAAGGCATGAGCCTGGATGATTTCCTTGCGCGGGAAGCGCGGCAGGGGCTGGAGGTGCGCCTCGCGCAGCTTTATCCGGACGAAGAAGAGCGCGCCCGTCAGCGGCCCCGTTACGAAGAACGCCTTCGGTTCGAGATCGAGACCATCATCCAGATGGGCTTTCCCGGTTACTTCCTGATCGTGGCCGACTTCATCCAGTGGGCCAAGAGCAATGACGTGCCGGTCGGGCCGGGGCGCGGTTCGGGGGCGGGTTCGCTCGTTGCCTACAGCCTGCGCATCACCGATCTCGATCCGCTCGCCTACGCGCTGCTCTTCGAGCGTTTTCTGAATCCGGAACGGGTGTCGATGCCCGACTTCGACATCGACTTTTGCCAGGACAACCGTTATCGCGTCATCGAATACGTGCGGACGCGATACGGCAAGGAGGCGGTGAGCCAGATCGCCACCTTCGGCACGATGGCCTCCAGGGCCGTGGTGCGCGACGTGGGGCGCGTGCTCGATTTGCCCTACGGCCTGTGCGACCGTCTCTCCAAGCTGATTCCGCACGATGGGCCCAAGCCGGTTCCGCTTGCCCGCGCGCTGGAGATGGAGCCGCAGATCACCGAGATGATGCGAGACGGCAACGATGGCGAAGCCATTCGGAAGCTGTGGAGTCTGGCCGAACCGCTGGAAGGGTTGACGCGCAACGTCGGCATGCACGCGGGGGGCGTGTTGATCGCGCCGGGCCGGCTTGCCGATTTTTGCCCGCTCTACATCGCCGACGGCGTGGATGCCGTGCCGGTGTCGCAGTTCGACAAGGACGACGTGGAAGCGGTGGGGCTCGTGAAATTCGATTTTCTCGGGCTGCGTAACCTCACCATCATCGAACTCGCGCTCGACTACGTGGCGCGCCTCGAAGGCAGCCGCCCGCCTCTGGAGAGTCTGGATTTCAACGATCCCGCCGCATACCGGATCTTGAAGGACGCCAACACCACGGCGATTTTCCAGGTCGAATCGGAGGGGATGAAAAAGCTCCTGAAAAAGCTTGCCCCCGACCGTTTCGAGGACATCATCGCCGTGCTTGCGCTCTACCGTCCGGGGCCGCTGGGTTCCGGCATGGTCGATGATTTCATCCTGCGCAAAAAGGGCCAGCAAAGCATCGAGTACTTCCATCCCGATCTCAAGGCGTGCCTGGAGCCGACCTATGGCGTCATCGTCTACCAGGAACAGGTGATGCAGATCTCGCAGATCATCGGCGGCTATACCCTGGGCGGGGCCGACATGCTGCGACGGGCGATGGGCAAGAAAAAACCCGAAGAAATGGCCAAACACCGCAGCATCATCGCCGAGGGCGCGAAAAAGAAGGGCTACGACCCGAAGCTGGCCGAACGGCTCTTCGACCTGATGACGAAGTTCGCGGAATACGGTTTCAACAAGTCCCACACCGCCGCCTACGCGGTCGTGACCTACCACACCGCCTGGCTCAAGGCGCATCATTGCGCCGCCTTCATGGCCGCGACCCTGTCGTCCGATCTCGACAATACCGACGCCATCAAAATCTTTGTCGAAGACGCCATCGACAACGGTCTTGAAATACTGCCCCCCGACATCAACGCATCCGACTACCGCTTCGTGCCGGTCGACCGCAAGACCATCCGGTACGGACTCGGCGCGGTCAAGGGCGTGGGCGAACCTGCGGTGTGTGCCATCCTTGCCGCGCGCGAACAGGACGGCGCCTTCCGCGACCTGTTCGACCTCTGCGCGCGGGTCGACCGCCGTCATGTCAACCGTCGGGCGATCGAAGCCCTGATCCGCGCGGGTGCGATGGATACGCTTCCCGGCCATGAGGGCCGTGACCGCGCGCAGTTGATGGCCTCCGTCGCCCTGGCGATGGAGGCGGCCGAACAGGCTGCCGCCAACGCGATGCAAGGCGGGCTCTTCGATGCGCTGCCGGAAGCGGCGGGCGCAGCAGTGGAATTCGTCGCCGTGCGCCCCTGGACGGAACGCGACCGGTTGAAAGAAGAAAAGCTGGCGATCGGGTTTTTCCTCTCCGGTCACCCCTTCAACGTTTACAGGGACGAAGTGCGTCGTTTCGTCCGCCAGCCGCTTGCCCGACTCACTGCCTCGCGCGATCCGGTCATGCTGGTCGGCATCGTGATGGAAGTGCGCTACAAGATGGGGGCGCGCGGAAAAATGGCTTTCGTCCTGCTCGACGATGGAACCCTGCCGCGCGAAGTGATCGTGTACAGCGAAACGCTCGATATCTGTCGCAACAAGATTGTCGTCGACGAATTGCTGGTCATCGAGGGCAAGGCGAGCGATGACGAGTTTTCCGGCGGACTGCGTATCGTGGCCGAGCGTCTGCTGAATCTGTCAGAAGCCCGCGCCCGCTTCGCACGCGGTCTGCACCTGCGGCTGGACATCGGGACGTTGAATGGGGGCGGCGCTGCCAGTCCGGCCATCAACCGTTTATCAGTCTTGCTGGAGCCTTTTCGCGCCGCCGTCTGCCCCGTGCGGGTCAGTGTCCGCAATGGTCAGGCGGAGGGCGATCTGGCCCTGGGAAGCGCCTGGCGAGTAAAGCCCGACGACGCGCTGCTCGAAAGCCTGCGTGAATGGTTGCCGTCCGGGGCGGTGGAAGTGGTGTATGCCGATTGAGAGTTTGTTTTGGGCAGAACCGTTACCCATTTTTACGCGATAGCTACCATTGATATATTCTATTGCTTGATATATACTATAGGTAGCTACCCAGAGGAGGCCGAAGATGTCGGCAACTGCCAAACTGTTTTTCACCGGGCGAAGTCAGGCGGTGCGCCTCCCGATGGAGTTCCGTTTCCAGGGGAAGGAGGTTTTCATTCGTCGCGACCCGGAGACTGGCGATGTCGTGCTGTCGGCCAAGCCTGCCTCCTGGCAGGAGTTTTTTGAACTTGCCGATCGCACCGAGATTCCATCCGATTTCATGGCTGATCGTGTGGATTCGCCTGCGGAAGAGAGGAGTCTGTTTTGAGTCGCTTCATGCTCGATACGAACATGGCGAGCTACATCATCAAGGAGAATTCGCCTGAAGTCCGCCAGCGACTGGCGATGCTTCCGATGGACAGCATTGTCGTATCCGTCGTCACGCAGGCCGAGTTGCTTTACGGTTTGGCCCGTAAAGGCCGTCCAGAGGCCCTGGCGAAGCTGATACAGGCGTTTCTGCTCCGTGTTCGGGTGTTACCGTGGGACAGCAGTGCCGCTACGGTATACGGCGATTTTCGGGCATCTTGCGCGGCTTCCGGTATTACGCTCGGGGCGCTCGACATGATGATTGCAGCCCATGCGATAGCGGCCAGGGCGGTTCTCGTGACCCACGACAAAACATTCAGCCTTGTTTCTGGCAGCGTCCTTGCCACCGAAGACTGGATGGAGAGTGAGTCCGTATAGGCTGAGATGGTCTCTGATTTTCTTTTTACAGTTGCTGCCTGCTGTGGTTGCGGTGGCGTTGTTGTTGATACTTCGATCAGGATTGTTGCCCGTTATCATGTGACGGCTCTACCGTCCGATGACGCACAAGGGCGATCAGGGCCGCGACGCAGAATAGCGCCCCGGCAAGAAAGGTGGCTGGAGCGCCCAGATGATCCCACAGGAGACCGGCGGCGACGCTGGCGAGCAGCATGGCAATGCCGCTGACGACGTTGAAAAGACCGAAAGCCGTTCCACGAAGCTCCTCAGGCGCGGTTTTTGCCACCATCGCCGACAGAAGCCCCTGGGTGATGCCCATGTGTATGCCCCAGAGCGCGACCCCGGCCAGCACGACGCTCCAGTGTCGATGGGACGCAAGCACCAGATCGGCGGCAATCAGTACGATCAGACCGAGGGCAAGCAGTCGACGGTGGCTCATGCGATCGGAAAGCTTGCCGAAAGGCCAGGCCGAGAGGGCGTAGGTAAGGCTCATCGCGGCCATCACCAAGGGGACGAAGGCGAGGGGGATGCCGCATTCCAGGGCGCGCAACACGAGGAAGGCTTCGCTGAAACGGGCCAGCGTGAAGATCGCGCCGATGCCGACCACTCGCCAGTAAGAGGCGTCGAGCCGACGCAGGTTGTCGCGCCGGATCGGGTTTTCGCGTCTGGCTGAGGAGGAACGCGGAGGCTCACGGAGACAAAAAACGAGCAACGCGACACTGGCCAGGCCGGGAATGGCGGCGAACCAGAACACGGCGCGGAAGTCGTTGGCCCATATCAGCATCAGGACGACGGCGAGCAGTGGCCCGATGAATGCGCCGACGGTGTCGAGCGATTGGCGTAGCCCAAACGCCGCGCCACGTATGGGTGGCGGGGTCAGATCCGTCAGCAGGGCGTCGCGCGGCGCGCTCCGGATGCCTTTGCCCAGGCGATCGAGCAGGCGTGCGCCCAAAACGAGTCCGGCGCTCTGGGCGAGGGCAAACAGGGGTTTGCACAAGGCTCCAAGCGCGTAGCCGAAAACCGTTACGCCTTTGCGCTTGCCCAGGTAGTCGCTCAGCGCGCCGGAAAAAATCCTGACGATCAGCGCGGTTGCTTCGGCGAGACCTTCGATCAGACCGACGGTGAGGGCGCTTGCGCCGAGCGTCGTGACCATGAAAAGCGGCAACAGGCTGTGGATCATCTCCGAGGAAACGTCCATCAGCAGGCTGACGAAACCCAGTATCCAGACGCCGCGTGGCATCCGGCAGGACGGGTCTTTATCGGAGGAACGCATGTTGGAAAACGAATCCTGACTCAGTTGTGTTACATAGTCGGCCCTGAACAATAGCAGGTGTAGCCCGAGCGCACCCACTCTGTGACGGAGAGATGGTCACGAGAGGCTTGATGGACACTCGTAGGGGCGCGATTTATCGCGCCCAAATTGTGCGGCGCTCGTGCTCATTGGGCGCGATAAATCGCGCCCCTACGTCATTCTCACCCCCTATGTGGTCGGCCCTCCACAGGAGGGGAATTCGTTGAGCCTCATCGGAGGGAAAATTTGCAGGAAATAAGCCATATCCTAATTGATTTCTTGCAAATCATGAAGCTAAAAAAGGGAAGCTTTCTTATATTTATCAAGGTGTTGCGTATTGTTCAGGAACGACTACATAGGACGGATGAGCCGATGCGCCCCCCGTCTGTACCGAGCAGGCACGTATCGGCTTGGTGTATGTCCATCATTGTCCGGTATTCTCCGCGCCCTTGTGACACAATACGCGACTGGCCGGGTTCCATCAAAGACCCGTTTCGCTTGATTTCGCCGGGAGTAAGCATGAATTCTCAAGATGTCATGAAGTTGATCCAGGAAAACGAGGTTTGCTTCATCGACTTCCGTTTTACCAATACCTGCGGCAAGGAGCAGCATGTCGGCGTGCCGGTTTCCGCTTTTGATGAGGAAGCGTTCGAGCACGGCCTCATGTTCGACGGATCTTCGATGCCCGGATGGAAAGGCGTCCAGGCTTCCGACATGATGCTGCTCCCGGATCCCGAATCCGCCTACATCGACCCTTTTTTCGATGAAACCACCCTGGTACTGGTGTGCGACATCATCGAGCCGTCCGACGGCAAGGGTTACGACCGCGATCCCCGCTCCGTGGCCAAGCGCGCCGAAGCCTACCTGAAGAGCACCGGCATCGGCGATACCGCTTATTTCGGGCCGGAACCCGAGTTCTTCATCTTCGATGCCGTCGAATGGTCGGTCGACATGTCCGGCTCTTCCGTCAGGGTGTATTCCGAAGAGGCGGCGTGGTCGACGGCCGAGAAGTATGAAGGGGGCAATCTCGGCCACCGTCCGCGCGTCAAGGGGGGATATTTCCCCGTGCCGCCGGTCGATAGCCTCAACGACATCCGGGCTGCGATGGTGCTGACGCTCGAAGGCATTGGCGTGCCGGTCGAGGTGCATCACCACGAAGTGGCCAACGCCGGGCAGTGCGAGATCGGAACCCGGTTCACCACGTTGACCCGTCGCGCCGATTGGACACAGATGCTCAAGTACGTGGTGCACAACGTTGCGCACCAGTACGGCAAGACCGCCACTTTCATGCCCAAACCCATCGTCGGCGACAACGGCTCCGGCATGCATGTGCACCAGTCCATCTGGAAAAACGGCCAGAACCTCTTCGCGGGCAACGGCTATGCGGGCCTGTCGGAGACGGCGCTCTATTACATCGGCGGCATCATTCGGCACGCGCATGCCCTGAATGCCATCACCAACCCTGGAACCAACTCCTACAAGCGGCTGGTTCCCGGTTTTGAAGCGCCGGTAAAACTGGCTTACTCCGCCCGCAACCGCTCCGCTTCCATCCGCATCCCCTACGCCACCAGCCAGAAGGGCCGCCGCATCGAGGCACGCTTCCCCGACCCCACGGCCAATCCGTACCTGGCGTTTGCAGCAATGGCAATGGCCGGTCTGGACGGCATCCAGAACAAGATGCATCCGGGAGACCCCGCCGACAAGAATCTTTACGACCTGCCGCCGGAAGAAAGCGCCAGGATTCCGACCGTGTGCACCAGTCTCGATCAGGCGCTCGACTGTCTGGATAAGGACAGGGAGTTTCTGACGCGCGGCGGGGTGTTCTCGAACGACTTCATCGATGCCTACATCGAGTTGAAGATGGAAGAGGTCACCCGTTATCGGATGACCACGCACCCGGTCGAGTTCGATATGTACTACAGCCTTTGATTTCGAACGGGGCGATGCAGGGAAAAGGCGGGCGTTGCCCGTCTTTTTTTGCCTGATTGCGGAAAGGGTTGGCGTTTGTTCTCTTTGACATGGTGTAGCGTTTGGCAGTGGAGAATTTTTTCCTTTTTGGGCCAGACATAGAGGGCAAAGCCATGAAACCCACACGCGCCGCCATTTCTTCGTCCCTGTTTATTCTGGCGCTTGGCCTTGCGCCGTTTCCCGTTTCCGCGCAGCTTTTCAAGTGCATCGGTGCCGATGGGAAAATCACCTATAGCAATGAAGGGGGTTCGGCCAGGGGGTGCAAGCCACTGTCCAACGAACAGTCCATTTCGACCATCTCCATGCGCGCCAGTCCCCCACCTGCTGCGTTCCCAAGGGTGAGCAACGAGGCGCAGAAAGAACGCGACAAGACCCGACGGCTGGTTCTGGAGAAAGAACTGGAGGGTGAACAGTCTGAGTTGGAGGCAGCGCGCCAGCAACTAGCCGAACAGGAGGCCAGTTTTCAGGGGGGTGAGGTAAGCTATATTAGAAGTAAAGACGGAAAAACGGTAACCAGGTACACAAACCCCCAGAAAAAGCTTGATCGCCTGCAACCCTTCAAGGATGCCGTCGAGCGGCGCGAACGCAACATCGAGGCATTGACCCAGGAGTTGTCCGGGTTGCGCTGAGGCGTTGCAATTGCCTCCGTTACCCGCGCTACGCGCGGGTCGAAGGGAGTTGACGGAGGGAGTAGGTCAGTCCTTATGCGTAACAATTACGCATTGATAAACGCCACCAAAAAACGTTTTTTTCTTCCATACAAACTGTTCAGCTTTACTTGCGTAATGACTGATTTCGTTCTTCCATAATGCTTCAGCAAATGGTTCGAGAAAATAGTTGACGACTTTTAGAATGTAACGAATCGGTTGCCATTTAGAAGGATTGGAATAGTCGACGAAAATAGCTTTTCCTCCCTTTGGCAGCTTTTCCAGCATATGATCGACAATTTGATATTTTTTTTCCTCGGGAACTTCGTGTAAAAGGAAAAAGCTGCATATCAGGTCGTAGTCGAGTCCTTTTTCACCGGCGAACTCAGCCGCATCGCAGCGGATTACTTTACACCACGGTTTGTCGGCCAATTTATGCTCTGCGTGTTCGATCTGTATCGGCGTTATATCGGTCAGATGGAATACGCCCCGTGGTCCGGTTTTTTCGGCAACGCGCTTGACAAGATCTCCGTAGACATGCGCCACTTGCCAGACATGCATCCCCTCCCCGATCTCGTTCAGGTATGCGCGCATCAGTCGCTGATCGTTGAAAAACAATAAGGTACGAACCACCAGGTTATGATCCAACAAGCGTACCCTCTCCGGGTTGACATATGCCCATTCGTACACTTCAGTCATGTACGCGGGAAGATTTTCGTAATACGGATCAACTACCGTCAGAGTATTGGTATTGTCAGGTGCCATGAGGAAAGTTCAACCAGAAAGTGGAAAGGCAAACTACCAGAGTGAAGATTTGTCGGGCAAGGGTAAAAGCAGGGGTAAGTACAATTTTAAGAGCACAATTGTTGCAGCGCAATGATTTGTGCTAAATTTTTGAGGTGTACAGTGAGTTAATTGCTCTTTTTTCCGAAAATGGTATGATTTTGACATGAAGTGTCGTTTGGCCGACAGCTAGGCAGTTTGCGCTCAATGAGCGTAGAATCTGACCTTCCATACCGCCGGAACGGAATCCTCATGAGTATTGTCGCCCGCTTGCCGCATTACGCCCATTTGATCCGAATCGATTCGCTCGGCAAGCAGGTGGGCACGATGTTGTTGCTGTGGCCGACGATGTGGGGGTTGTGGATTGCCGCAGAAGGCGCTCCACCCCTTTACATGGTGTTGATTTTCGCGCTCGGCAGCTTTTTGATGCATTCCGCCGGATGCGTTGTCAACGACTACGCGGATCGGGAGTTCGACGGACATGTGGAGCGCACGCGGGATCGTCCTCTCGTCACCGGGGCCATCAGTGTACGCGAGGCGTTCTGGTTTGGCCTGGGGCTGCTGTTCCTATCGTTCCTGCTGATCCTGCCGCTCAGAAATATCCTCGTGTTTCTGCTGGCTTTGCCGGCGTTGTTTCTGGCAGTGAGCTATCCCTTCACGAAGCGTTTCTTTCCCGTGCCGCAAGCCTACCTGGGGCTGGCGTTCGGGTTCGGTATTCCGATGAGTTTCGCTGCCGTGCAGGATACCGTGCCGCCGATAGCCTGGTTGTTGGTGGCAGCGAACCTTTTCTGGGTGATTTCCTACGATACGGCGTATGCAATGGTGGATCGCAACGACGACATCAAGTTGGGCCGCATCCGGACTTCGGCCATCACGTTTGGCCGCCACGAGGTGCTGGTGGTGATGCTGTGCTATGCGCTTGCCTTGTCTCTCATTGCCGTGGCGGGGTTGGCGTTCGGGCGGGGCTGGATATTCCTCGCCGGAGTGGGCGTGGCGGCGCTGGTGGCGGGGCGCGTGTTTCTGCTCATCCGCACGCGGCAGCGTCCGGCCTGCTGGCGGGCTTTCCTTTGCAACAATTGGGTGGGGGCGTCGGTTTTCGCCGGAATCGCGCTGGATTATTTCGTGTCAGGCTGAAGAAGGACATGAGCATGAATTTCATGCAGTCCCTGCGGGCTGCCTGGCGGGAACGCGATACGTTGCTCTGCGTGGGACTCGATCCCGATACGGCTCGCTTGCCGCCGTCGCTGGCAGGCAGTCCGCGCGCCATTTTCGAGTTTTGCCGAGACATTGTT
>WRNU01000101.1 GCA_009776435.1 Betaproteobacteria bacterium
TTCGTAGGCGAACAACTCACCAACAATAGCGCGGAAGTTCTTGAAGCCATTCAACAAATGTTCCACGGTCTGCCCATCGCCGACCAGAGCACGATGAATGCCATCCAGAGTACCCTGGACACAACCCGCACTGCCGTGGAGCAGCTTACCCGTGCGTCATCCGAGGCTTTCCAGGCTTTCACGCAGGTGCCGGTTCCCGCCACAACGGGAAAGGGCCGCGCATCCAAGTGATGTAGGAGAGAGTTCAACTCAACAACGAACAACGGCGCGATGAGCGCCGTTGTTCGTTTACTTTTTGTTGTCTCCTCGCCCTCAAGCCTCGACCGGCGCTTTCAGCGCGGGACGCGCTTTCTCTTCCGATGGCTTGATCAGCATGGCCCGTGGAACTCCGCGCTGCTCGCCCGCCGTGCCAATGAGCTCCTTCATGTCGAGAATCAACACGATCTGCCCGTTCGAGAGCGTGGTGACGCCCGCCACGCCCTTCGGGCGGAAGTCGTCGAGCGATTTGATGACCGCGTCCTCGCGTCCGGCGAAACTGTCGATGGCAAGGATGTACGACAACTCGGCCATCTGCATCAGTACGCCATATTCCGGCGTGTTTCCCTGCTCCCATCCGAGCATCTTGCTCAAGGGCAGGATGGGCAATACCTCGCCCCGCACGACCATCGTGGCACGACCGGCAACCTCCTTCACTTCGTCCGGATGGATGGGCAGTATCTCGCGCACCATCGACAAGGGCACGGCGAATGGCTGATCGCCCAGCTTGACCAGCAGCACGGGCAGGATGGCCAGTGTCAGAGGCAGGCTGATGATGAAAGTCGTGCCCTTGCCCTGGACCGAGTGGATGTCGATGCTCCCGTTGAGCTTCTGAATATTGGTGCGCACGACATCCATGCCCACGCCACGGCCCGAGACGTCGGACACCCTGGAGGCCAGCGAGAAACCCGGCAGAAAGACCAGATTGAAACTCTGCCGTTCGTCCATCGTGTTGGCTTCCTCGGAGGAGATGAGTCCCTTCTCGATCGCCTTGGCGCGCAGTTTTTCGGCATTCATCCCATGCCCATCATCGGCGACGAGGATGACGATATGGTCGCCTTCCTGGCGCGCTTCCAGGCGCACGTCCGACTTCTCCGGCTTGCCGGACATGCGGCGTTCTTCGGCGCTCTCGACTCCGTGGTCGACCGCATTGCGTATCAGGTGAATGATCGGGTCGGACAAATCCTCGATCATCGTCTTGTCGATCTCGGTTTCCTCGCCGATCAGCACCAGTTCGACATCCTTGCCGAGACCACGGGCGAGATCCCGGGCAATGCGCGGATATTTCTGGAAGAGCCGCCCAATGGGCTGCATGCGCGTCTTCATGACGGCATTCTGCAAGTCGGAGACCAGCAGATCGAGCTGACTCACCGCCACATCGAGCGCGTGCAGTGTCTCGGTATCGTTGCGGCCATTGAGAATGTCGCTGCGCAACGCGTTGAGACGGTTCTTGGTCAGGCCGATTTCGCCCGAGAGATTGAGCACCTGGTCGAGACGCGCGGTATCGACCCGGATCGAGGTATCGCGCTGGCGCTCCTCGGCTCGCCGCCCGGTCGGCCCGCTGCCTGCCGGATTGTCGGAGGCCCGGCGACCCAATGCGCTCTTGACGATGGCATCTGCGTCATGCGCCGCCGGAACGATGGAAGTCCCAGGGGAGGACGGCGCTTCAGCCTGGGCCGCCGATGGGCTGGCCTGGGAGGTCGCGCCGGAGACGGCGGCATGCAATGCGTTCCAGTCGGGAGCGTTGCCTGCCACGGCCTGCAGCGGCTTGGAAGCCACAGGAACGGCGGTGGCAGCCGCTTCGCCCTGTACCGCCTTGAGCAAGGCGATGACATCGGAGTCGGCGGGACTCGGCATCAATCCCTGCGAGAGCTGATTGAACATGTCGCGTACCCCGGCGGTCGCGGCCAGGATGACATCCATGATCTCGGTCGTTACCGCCAGTTCGCCGTTGCGCAGTTTGTCGAACAGGCTCTCGGTGAGATGGCAGAGCGTCACCAGTTCGTTGGCATTCAGAAAACCCGCGCCACCCTTGATGGTGTGAAAGCCCCGGAAAATGTCGTTGAGCAGACCCCGGTCGTCAGGGCTGCGTTCGAGGTCGACCAGTTTGTTATCGACACCTGACAACAGATCTTCCGCTTCAGTGAGAAAATCCTGAAGCAGGTCTTCCATTCCGGCAAAATCACTCATCGTTTACTCCCAATCTCATTGCCACGCTAAAAACCCAGGCTTGCAAGCAGATCGTCAACCTGTCCCTGGCTGGTCACGACATCGTCACGGCCCTCACCGTCGATGACAGGTCCATTGAGCAGACAGCCCGCCTTTTCGGTGCGAACATCTTCCGGCGCAGACTCGATGAGGATGCCCAGCAGTTGCGATTCGAGTTCCTGCGCCATTTCGAGTACTTTCTTGATGACCTGTCCGGTCAAGTCCTGGAAATCCTGGGCCATGACGATTTCGAGCAACTGGGCATCGATCGTTCCGCCGCTCTCGGCAGTCGACCCGAGAAACGCGCGCGTGTCCTCGGCCAGCGCCTTGAATTCTTCGACCGAAAGCTGGTTGCCGAACAATCTGTCCCAACGCGCGCCCAAGGCTCCGGATTCCGTCTGGATTCTCGCTATCAGGGGTTTGGCAACGTCCGTCGCGTTGAGCACCCTGCTGGCCGCCTGCTCGGTCATCTGCACGACATAACCCAGACGCTGCCGGGTATCGGGGATCGCATTGGCCACTTCCTGCAATTTGTTGTCCAGGCCAAGTTCGATCAACATGTCATGCAACCTGCGCGTCATCTTTCCGATCCGGTGAAACATAGTGTCATCGTGGTCTGCCGCGCCTTCTTCATCTGCCACGCCATCGGCCTGTGACGGGGTACAGGTGTACCTGCCTGCCTCAGTGTCGAACAACGCCTGTAATTCGTCATTGTCGTCTCCATCGCGTATGTATGAAGCAGCCTTCGGCACGGGCGCAGGGGGAGGCTTGATCTCTTGCCCCGCCCCGTCGTGCGTAGCGTCTTCAGCACCTCCATCCGCCGCGATGCTGTCGAACAAGGACTGGAGTTCATCCGAGTCTCCCGTCTCATCGATCTTCCGTTTAGCCACCATCGGTCCCCGTTGCTCTGCTGTGATGTCCCTTTAGAAAACCCGTGTTCGTTCAGGCTTCCGTTGTTTTCCTCTGCCTTCAGGCTCAAGCCGGTTTAAATTTCTCGAATACTTTCTCCAGCTTCTCTGCCAGGGTTGCCGCCGTAAACGGTTTGACGATGTACCCGCTTGCCCCAGCCTGCGCAGCAGCAATGATGTTTTCCTTCTTGGCCTCCGCCGTAATCATCAGCACCGGCAAGTGTTTGAGTTGCGGCGAACTGCGAATCTTTTGCAGCAACGTGAGACCNTCCATGTTGGGCATGTTCCAGTCNGAGACGACGAANTTGAACTCCGTCGGCATCGTTTCCAGCTTCTGCAAGGCCACCACGCCGTCNTCGGCCTCGTCCGCATTGGTATATCCCAGCTCCTTGAGCAGATTGCGAACGATGCGTCGCATCGTCGAGAAGTCGTCTACGATCAGGAATCGCGTTTTGGGATCACCCATCTGTTTTCTCCGGTCTCTCTCACAAAAAATACGTACCGTCGTCCCATCTTCAATACGTATCGCATCGCCGCCTCAACCCTGATGTCCCCGCAGGAGAAGCGGTCGCAGGGTCTGCGCAAGCACTTCGGCATCGAATTTCGCCACGTAGGCATCCACGCCGACACGCTTGCCCATTGCCCGATTGGCCTCGGAAGAAAGCGACGAGTGCATGACGACGGGAATGCCGTCGAAACGGCTGTCGTTCTTGATGTTTCGCGTCAGGACATAACCATCCATCTCCGGCATCTCGGCATCGACCAGGATGAGGTCGATTTCCTCCGAGACGTGCCGCCCGCTCTGTTGCGCGTGGTTGGCCATGCCTCCGAGTCGGGTCCATGCTTCCATTCCGTTCATGGCATGCTTGTGGTGCACGCCGAGTTTATCGAGTACTTCGGAGATCTTGCGCCGCGCCACGGCAGAATCGTCGACGAAGAACACGTTGTATTCATGCCCCCCGTGCAGGGGGTCGATATTGCCGACCACCGCATCGCCGAACGTGTTGGCAAGGATGGTTTCGACATCGAGTATGGAGACCAGCTTGCCGTCGGCCAACTCCGTAATCGCGGTAATGTAGCTGTTCATATTGTTTGAAACGTTCTCAGGCGCGCGCACCTTGTCCCACTCCACGCGGATGATGCGGTCGACCCCCTCGACGATGAACCCCAGCGTGCGCTTGCTGTATTCCGTCACCATCATCGACCCGCCAAGCGGAGCATCGGGCTTTGCCAGCCCCAGTATCTTGGCGAGCGAGAGCACCGGAATCACGTTGCCGCGCAGTGAAATCAGTCCCTCCACGCCACGCGGCATGTTGGGGGCCTTGGTGATGAAGGGTCTGGCCGAGACCTCCCGCACCTTGAAAACGTTGATGCCGAACGTCTCGCTCGTGCCCAGTGAAAACAGGAGAATTTCCATGCGATTCGATCCGGCAAGCATGGTTCGCCCATCGACCGCGTCAAACAGCGCCTCATCGGTCTTTACCGCAGTCTCGCCTCGTGACTCCAGATTCAACATGGTTTCACCTCACTTCTCTTCTGCATTGGCCAGGGTTTCTTCGTCCTGCTCGGCAATGCCGAGAATCAGGCGTCGCAGGGTTTGCGACAAACGCAACGGCTCAAATTTGGGAACGTATTCATCTACGCCGACCGAAAGACCGAGTTGCTGGTTCGACATTCCCGACAGCGAGGAATGCATGACTACCGGCACGCCTGCAAAACGTGGATCGGATTTGACGTGACGAGTCAGGATGTAGCCATCCATTTCGGGCATCTCGACATCGGTCAGCACCAGGCTGAGGATGTCGGAGACCTTGCGCCCGGAGGAGGCTGCCGAATCGGCGATTTTTTTCAATTCATCCCAGGCTTTGCGCCCATTGATCGCGCCAATGTATCTCACGCCCATCGTGTCGAGCGTTTGCGTGATCTGCTTGCGCGCCACCGAGGAATCGTCGGCGAACACCACCAGACACTCTTCGGCGTTCTCGATCGGCTTGATGTCCTTGAAAAGCAGATTGTCGTCGTCGTAGTGCGTGGTTTCCGACAGCACTTTTTCGACATCGAGCAGCATCACGAGCCGGTTGTCCGCCAGTTCGGTCACCGCCGTGACCAGACCGCCCATGTGCGCCACCAGCATGTCGGGCGGCACGCGCATCTGCGCCCAGTCGAGCCTGAGAATGGTGTCGACCGCTTCGACCAGAAAACCCTGGGTATGGCCGTTGTATTCGGTGACGATCATGATGTCGCGCGCCGTTCCCTGCCCCAGCCCGGCGTACTTGGCCAGATCGACCACGGGGACCAACACGCCGCGCAGGCTGACCATGCCTTCGACGGAGGCAGGCATTTCGGGCGCGGCGGTAATGTCGGGCGTACGCATGACTTCACGTACCTTGAACACGTTGATTCCGAAAGTTTCGCGCCGTCCGTTGCGCTGGTCCTCGCCCAGCGTGAATAGCAGGATTTCAAGTTTGTTCGTCCCGGCCAGCCGGGTTCGGGCGTCGATGTTTTTCAGCAAATCCGACATTTCGCATTCTCCGCTGAAATCGGCCAAATGCCTGGTCAGCGCGACCGTTTGCAGTGGCTTACATTGTTCTGATTCGGGACAACCTGATTTTGAAAATATTGACCGAAAATTTCGTGTATTCATGCGGACAGAAAAGCGAAATGGCATTTTCATCCGGGAATACAGTCCTCTCGATCATACGCGCGGGTGTTCTGCATGAGCGTGAAATCCGCCTCCCAATCGCTGCAAAACCCGCGCGGCAACTTCGGTAATCGGAACGACTTCCTTCAGTGCGCCAAGTAATGCCGCTTCGCGGGGCATGCCATAGACGACGCATGTGGCCTGATTCTGCCCAATCGTCCAGGCGCCCGTCTGCATCATACGCAGCAGGCCGGCGGCGCCATCCTTGCCCATGCCGGTGAGGATGACGCCGATGGCGGCGCGCCCGACCTGTTCCGCCGCAGAATGAAACAGCACATCGACCGATGGCCGGTGATGATTGACGGGTTCCGAGCGCGACAATTCACATTGATAGCCACCGCTGGGCGCTCTTTTTATCAGCAGGTGTGAATGTCCGGGAGCCAGGTAGGCCACGCCGGGCTCGATCATCTCGCCCTGTGCAGCCTCTCTCACGTTGATGCGACTCAACAGATCGAGACGGCGTGCAAACGAGCCGGTAAACATTTCCGGCATGTGTTGCGTCATGAGAATCGGCGGAATGTCGGCCGGCAACCGGGTCAGGACTTCACGAATGGCTTCGGTGCCGCCAGTCGAAGCGCCAATGAAGATGATGGTTCCCGAATAGGGAACGATTCTCACTCGTGGAGACGCGACCGCCATCGGGGAATCTTCCCGTGCATGCGGCAGATTCGGAATCATCGGGCCTGGCAAGTTCGACTCCCAGATCAGCGCAATGGCGAGTCCAGCCGCACATACACCGTGCGCCCGATTGAACGCAGCAGATCGGCGGCGTGCATGAAACTCTCGGAATGTCCAGCATAGACTCGCCCCTCCGGCCGCAGTAGCGGGACGAAGCGTTTCAAAATGCCGTATTGCGTCGGCCTGTCGAAATAGATCATGACATTGCGGCAAAAAATCGCATCGAACGGCCCTTGCACCGGCCACGCCGGGGACAACAGGTTGATACGGCGAAAATTGATGAGCCGCCGCAACTCGGTTCGCACGGTATGGGAACCATCATTGCCGGAAGCGGGAACGAAATACCGCGACAGATGCGTGGGCTGTATGCGATCCAGCCTGTCACGCCGATAAACGCCTTTTTCAGCCTGCGCCAGCACGGAGGTATCAATGTCGCTGGCAACGATTTCCACCGGCGGGGTCAGGGACGAAAAAGCGTCGCAGGCCGTAATCGCCAGTGAATACGGCTCCTCTCCCGTTGACGAAGCGCAGCACCATATCCTGATGGGGCGCTTGTCCTTCACCTGCTTGAACTGCTCGGCGAGAATCTCGAAATGATGCGCTTCACGGAAAAAGGAAGTCAGGTTGGTCGTCAGGGAATTGATGAAGGTTTCCCACTCACCATGATCCTGCTCCAGTCGCCTCAAATACTGCGCAAAGGTCTGATCGCCGCATGATCGCAACCGCCGCGCCAATCGGCTGTAGACCATGTCATGCTTGGAAGACGACAGGACGATCCCCGCATTCTTGTACAACAGATTGCGGACGCGCTCGAAATCGGCGTTGGTGAACTCGAATTCGCGTCCCTGAACGGAAACGGCGCTTGAGTTGGCTACGACCGTCTTCATGGTTTCGATCCCGGATGCGCGCGCGCCGCCGCTCTTCATATCGGGCGATTTTGGCCGCAAGCTCCCCGAACCGGATCGAGCGCCCGATTTGGAATCATTGCGGGAATCGCGGAAAGACGGAGGAAAAGCCATGACAAAACCTTCTTACCTTTATGGTCCGGGAGCAGGAACACCATCGAGCGGCGCGTTCAGGCCACCCTCGATGCCACGGCCCAATTCCATCGCTTCCGGAACCGATTGCACCGAAGTCTCCGGCGACTGACCGATCAGCTCACTGCGAATGGCTTCCTCGGATGCCTTGTTGAGCACGATGATGCTGATACGCCGGTTGACCGCGTTCAACGGATCACCGTCATCCAGATGAACGGTGTCGGACAGCCCCACCACGCGCACCACCTTGTTGGCCTCCAGACCGCCGGCAACCAGTTCGCGCCGCGCCGAGTTGGCGCGGTTCGACGAGAGTTCCCAATTTGAAAAACCCCGCTCGCCGGCCGCGTACCGTGCCGAATCGGTATGCCCCGAAAGACTGATGCGGTTATCGACCTCGTTGAGCGTCTGGCCGATGGCTCGCAGCAACACCACGCTATACGGATGCAGTACATCGCTGGAGAGATCGAACATCGGCCGGTTCTGTTCATCGACGATCTGGATGCGCAGCCCTTCCGAGATGATGTCGATCAATATCTGGTTTCGGAACATGCGTAACTGGGTATTGGCTTCGATGAGCGCCTCGATCCTCCCCTTGAGATCGATCAGGCGGAGGCGTTCGCGCCGCCTCTCCAGTTCCAGCCCTTCAGGATTGTCTCCGCTCCTTTGCTTCTGGCGCGCGGCATCCGTGTTGATTGCCCGCCTCGAAGGCGTCTCGCCGCGCCGTATCTGGCCCACCTTGCGTGACAAGTCCTCGCCGCCGCCCTTGAGGATGCTCGAACTGTCCCCCGATCCCTGCCCGCCTTGCATCGCCAGCTTGAGCGGATTCCTGAAATAATCGGAGATACCCTTGAGATCCCCCTGGGAAGTGGAACCNAGCAGCCACATCATCAGGAAAAACGCCATCATCGCGGTNACGAANTCGGCGTAGGCGATCTTCCATGCCCCGCCATGCGCGCNGCTGGAGATTTTCTTGACGCGCTTGACGATGATGGGCTGCTGGGTGTCACTCATCGCTCATTCTTCCTTCAGCCCTTGCGATTCTTGAGTTCCTGTTCGAGTTCCAGGAAAGAGGGCCGATCGTTGGCATAGAGCACCTTGCGTCCGAATTCCACCGCGATCTGCGGCGCGTAGCCATTCATGCTTGCCAGCAGCACCACCTTCATCACCTGGAAAATCTTGCTGCTTTCTTCGACTTTCTGCCTGATCTGACTTGCCAACGGACAAATGAAACCGTATGCAAGAAGGATGCCCAGAAACGTCCCCACCAGCGCCCCGGCAATCATCTTGCCCAGCACTGCAGGCGGCTCTCCTACCGAACCCATCGTGTTGACGACCCCCATCACGCAAACCACGATGCCGAAGGCCGGCATTGCCTGCCCGATCTCGTCGATCGCGTGCGGCGCCTGGTGCGCCTCCTGGTGATGGGTTTCGATTTCCATGTCCATCAGGTTTTCGATCTCGAACGCATTGAGATTTCCGCCCACCATCATGCGCAGGTAGTCGCACATGAACTCGACGGCATGATGATCGGAAGCAACCTTCGGATATTTCGAAAAAATCGGACTGGAGCCGGGCGACTCGACATCGTTTTCTATCGACATCAAGCCTTCCTTGCGCACCTTGCTGAGAATCTCGTAGAGCAATGAGAGCAGATCGACATACAGGGCGCGATTGAACTTCGAGCCCTTGAACGCCAGCCCCAACGACTTGATCGAAGACTTCACCACCTTGGGGCCGTTGGCTGCGACGAAACCGCCTATGAACATCCCAAAGATGGCCACATACTCGGCCGGAACCCAGAGCGCAATGACACTGCCATGAACTGCAAACGATCCCAGCGCGGCAACGAGGATAATGACGTAACCAATGAGCAGAAACACGGGTTATTCCATAACGGCAAGTGAGGCCATACAATGCATGAGTTTTTGCAGACCCGCCGTGAAAACTTGACGCCGGGATAAAAAAAGCCGCAAGCCCGAAACAGCCCTCCCCAACTCATCGAATCTTTCTCCCTTTCGCCAGATTTGATAAGCGCACCCCCAAAAAAAACGGCATCCCGAGGATGCCGTTTCTTTTACACAGACGACTCGAGGAATCAGAGCCGTTCGTAGATCGTGCTGATTCCCTGACCGCCGCCGATACACATCGTCGCCAGGCCATAACGGGCATTGCGGCGCTGCATCTCGTGCAACAGCTTGGTGATGATGACGCTGCCGGTGGCGCTGACCGGGTGGCCGATGGCGATCGCGCCGCCGTTCGGATTGGTCTTGGCCGGATCGAGTCCCAACCCTTTCGCAACGGTCAGCGACTGCGCCGCAAAGGCTTCATTGGATTCGATCACGTCCATTTGATCCAGCGTCAACCCGGCGCGCTTGAGCGCAAGCTGTGTCGCCGGAATCGGGCCTTCACCCATCACATCGTTGGGAACCCCCGCAATCGCGTAGGCAACCAGCCGAGCTATCGGCTTGTAACCGGCGGCGGCGGCCTTCGCGGCATCGGCCAGCACCAGGAAAGCGGCGGCGTCATTGACCCCCGAAGCGTTCCCCGCC
>WRNU01000102.1 GCA_009776435.1 Betaproteobacteria bacterium
CTCCGTCATTTATGGCGGAGACAAGCGAGACAAAGCGTAACAGGGAGCCGAAGGCTCCCCCAGACCGTATCGAGGAATCCCCTGCCTTCAGGCGGGGGCGACTCAAAACCTGTTCCGTAATTCGTATCGTAATCGGAAAGAAACGCGGCTTGCTTTGCGTCCCACCACGATCGGTTATCTGTAGAGGATTACGGGGACGACGGTGTTGCGCGAGAACGTCATGCCACTATACAATATAAGGAGGAGTGGCAGGCTGGGTTCATCGCAACATTCTCGACCAGATACGCAATAAGCGTATATGAGATCGCAGGTTGGGATGAGCGTTGCGAATACGAACTATAATGTCAGGAGGTTATCTTGAATTTACCTTTCAACAAATTGCTTGTGTTTTCGGGGACTCTCGCCGTACTGCTGGCAGCTGCGGGTTGTTCGAATATGCAGATGGGTCACCAGGGCGCAAAGACGGAGGCAACCGGGTCGGCTGCCGGAAGCCATACACAAGGGGAAAACTCCAGGCTTGAGAAGTGCGACCAGATAATTGGCACCATGATGGTCATCGAAGATTACAGTTCCGACTGGTACGTGTACTACCACCAGCAATACAAGCTGGGGCCGACCGCGCCAGTGCTTAAGTTGCTGGCACAGCAGTCCAATTGCTTTGTGGTCGTCGAGCGCAGCAATCGCGCCATGAAGGGCATGATGAAGGAACGCTCGCTGCGAGATTCCGGTGAACTGCGTAAAAGTTCCAACTTCCACAAGGGACAGATGGTGTCCGCCGACTACTCGTTGAGTCCTACGATTACGTTCAGTAGCAGAAATTCCGGGGGTATAGCGGCAGGCCTTTCCGGTCTGATTCCCAACTCCCTGGGGAGGACGGCCGTCGGTCTGGCGGGTGGCGTTAAAGCCCAGGATGCCAGCACTCTGTTGACGCTGATCGATAACCGATCCAGCGTACAACTGGCTGCGGCCGAGGGGAGTGCCCGTAATTTCGACTTTGGCGCGGTAAGCTCGATCTTTCACAGAAGTTCCGGAGGAGCGGGCGGTGCTGGTTTGGGTGCTTACGCCAATACTCCCGAAGGTAAGGTGATTGTCGCCGCGCTGACTGACGCTTTTAACAACATGATCAGAGCCGTGCGCAACTACGAGGCGCAAAACGTCAAGGGCGGCCTGGGAACAGGACGCGGTGGTCTGCAGGTGCAACCGGAGTGACTTGAGCGAGAAGGCGCAACTCGCACGCGCCGAGTTCTGTAACGCTGTAAATGACGCGGGGGCGAAAGAATATTTCGCCCCCGCGTCTATGTTGATGTTGTCTTGCCACCAGCCGCATTCGGGAGTCAGGCATATCCACAATTTCCCCGGTTACGCTACATTCATCCATCCATGCCTTGACCTCATCGAACGTGAGGTGCAAGCCCGTTTCCTCATAATCACGCATGGATCCTGCGACTTCGCGCAGGATGACAAGTGGTAACAGTCAAACCTTCGAGTGTTGACAACAGCTACACATCAAGCTACGATGTGTATCTGTTGTGTATACACCAAGAGAAACCCCATGCGTAACGCTTCCATCAACTTACGCGCGCTGCCTGAGCAGCGCGACTTGATTGACCATGCCGCTCGTCTGCTGGGCAAGAATCGCTCTGACTTCATGCTGGAAGTTGCGTGCGAGCGTGCAAAAAACATTGTGCTTGATCAAGTCTTTTTCAGCCTGGATGAGAGTAGGTTCAGGCAGTTCACTGCACTGCTCGATGCGCCGCAAGACGCCAACTCCGGCCTTGAACGCCTGATGACTATCAAGGCTCCGTGGGACACGGACAAGGTGTGAACATGCAGCTTTCGGTTCCGCTGTCGCTTGCCGCAACGCATCTACTTGATGGATTCGACTGCGGCGAGCCATCGCTGGACGATTGGCTGAAACGACGTGCACTGACCAACCATCTGAATGGAGCCAGCCGCACATTCGTTGTGGTGGATGCTGACCAGTGCGTGCTTGGATATTACGCTTTGGCAGCGGGAGCCATCGCGCACCAGGAAGCTACTGGCGTCGTCCGGCGCAACATGCCTGATCCGGTGCCGGTAATGGTACTCGCAAGGCTCGCAGTGGACGCTCGGGTTCAAGGCATCAAACTCGGCGCGGCCTTGCTTCGAGATGCGGTCATTCGAGTGCAATCCGTTGCGGAAAACGCCGGTGTCCGAGCGTTGCTCGTACATGCGTTGAACGTGCACGCAAATCAGTTCTATGAGCACTACGGTTTTCGAATGTCGCCAATGCATCCGATGACCTTGATGCTCCCCATAAAAGCGCGTTCAGCAGCAATTTTGCGAGCGTAAGCTGGAATACGATGAACTGGACAAGACAGGAATGAGGCGCAGGCAAGGCAACGCCATCATCACGGGGTAGCCTGGGTCGATCTACAACGGATTGGTTCTTCATGGCGCGAAGGCGAAAAAAAACATCCCGCCCCCGCGTCATGCTTTCTTCTCTATTACGCCCGATTGGTATGCTCGTTTACCAGCTTGGCCTGCACGTCGCCCGTGACCGGCTCGTAGCCGCCTGCCGAGACGGCGAATTCGCTCTCGCCCGCGCAGAGCGACTTCAGCCGCGCCTCGAACCCGTCCATGTCGGCCATCGGCACGGAGGCATTGATCAGCGTCCAGCCGCTCGTGGGGCTGTCCGTGCCGGTGACGCGGCCACGACGACCGGAGATCTCGGCGCTGACGTTGCCGAAATTGTTGTCCGATACCTGAATCTGGACTTCGACGATGGGTTCGAGGATCTGGGGCCGCGCGGCCAGTACGGCATCGATCAGGGCGTGACGGCCCGCCGTGACGAAGGAGATTTCGTTGGAATCGACGGGGTGATGCTTGCCGTCGGTGATGACCACGCGCAGGTCGTGGATCGGATAACCGGCCAGCGCGCCGTCCTCCACGGCCTGACGCACGCCTTTTTCGACCGCCGGCATGTATTGCGTGGGAATGGTCCCACCCTTGACTTCGTCGCCGAGTTGCAGCCCCTCGCCGCGCGGCAGGGGTTCGACGCGCAAGGCGACTTCGCCGAACTGGCCCGCGCCGCCGCTTTGCTTTTTGTGGCGATAACGCGCTTCAGCCGTGGCGGTGATGGTTTCACGGTAGGCAATGGCCGGCGGCGCGGTGTCGAGTTCGAGGTTCCAGCGCGAGGAGAGTTCACCAAGAGCGATTTTCAGGTGCTGCTCGCCCAGGCCGCGCACGACGGTGCGACGGTTGCGCGGGTCGTAGTCGATTGTCAGACAGGGATCTTCGTCGGCCAGACGGGAAAGGGCTTCGCCCAGGCGCTGTTCGTCGGCCGTCTTGCGGGTAATGAGCGCCAGACCATAGACGGGCTGCGGATAGGCGAGCGGAACCAGACGGAAATGATCCTCGTCGTGCGAGTCGTGCAGGACGGCGTCGTGGTGCAGTTCATCAATCCGGGAGACGGCGCAGAGATCCCCCGGTACGGCGAGCTTTGTCTCCTGGGTGTTTTGCCCTTGCAGGCGCAGAAGATGGGCCACTTTGAAGGGTTTGCGCCCGTCGCCGACGAAAAGCGAAGTACCCGGCGTGATCGTGCCCTGATAGATGCGAAAGAGGGCGATTTTGCCTCGATAGGGGTCGTTGCTGATCTGGAAGACGTGGGCGACCGCATGGCGATTGGGGTCGGGCTCGACCTCCACTATTTCCGAGCCTTTGAGAAATTTCGTCGGATTGCCTTCGGTGGGATCAGGCATGAGTCTGCCGAGCACGTCGAGCAGTTCGCGCACGCCCGCACCGGTCTGGGCGGAGACGAAGCAGACGGGAATCAGGTGGCCGTCGCGCAGGGCGGCTTCAAACGGGGCGTGGAGTTGGTCGGGATCGAGCGCCTCGCCTTGTTCGAGGTAGCGCGCCATGAGATCTTCGTCGAGTTCGATCACCTGGTCGATGATGGCCTCATGCGCGGCAGATACGTTGGAGAAGGCGGTGTCGGCGTCGGTCTTGGGGTCGAAAAAGCAGTCGACCACGGCGCTGCCGTCCGGAGTGGGCAGGTTGAGCGGCAGGCATTCACGGCCAAAGGCGGAGGTGATCGCCTCCATGAGAGCACCAAGGTTGTCGCATACGTCGATCTTGTTGACGATGATCATCCGACATTTGTCCTGCGCCGCCAGCATCAACCGACGCAGGCTGTTTTCGATCCCGGCAGAGGCGTTGACGACGATGGCGGCGGTCTCCACCGCCGACAGCGTGGACAGCGCCCGTCCGGCCAGATCGGACAGTCCCGGTGTGTCGAGCAGGTTGATCCAGTGTCCCGCCCATTCCAGGTGCGACAGTGAGGCCGAGAACGATTGGCTGGCGGGTGTGTCATTGCTGGCCTCAACGACTCCGGCAGCAGCAAGCAACGCCCGAATCAGCGTGGTTTTGCCGCTACCGGTTTGCCCAAGGAGGCACAGGTTGCGGATGTCGTGGACTGAGTTGGGTGTCATGGTGCGTTCTCCCTCGTGATCGGTGAATGATAAGACTGCAATGAGACGGGTGATGTTACCGGATACGAAAAGGGGGAAGTTTCTGCTATCCGAGCGGTTATGGCAATTACACTACACGTTTTTGTACTGTCGCAACGAGCGGTTTCATGAATACAAGAACGGAAAGAAAAGCGCCTGTAACGGTTCATCGTGCCGATTATCGCCCATTGGCCTGGGTGGTCGAACGTGTCGAGCTACATTTTCGTCTCGACCCACAGGCAACCATCGTCACCAACCGCATGGTGTGTGCGCGCAATCCGGGGGCAGGGGACGGCCCTCTGCGTTTGTGGGGAGAGGGGCTTGAGCGCCTTTCGATGCAGGTGGACGGCCAATCGGCGAGCCCGCGAGAAGTTGACGACGGCAGCGTGCTGGAACTCGACCTCGAGCCGCCCCAGGCCGACGCCAGGGTGACGGTGGAGGTCGTCACCCGAATCAGCCCCGAGGCCAATACCACGCTCTCCGGGTTGTACCTGTCCAACAACGGTTTTTTTACCCAGTGCGAGGCCGAGGGTTTTCGCCGGATCACTTTTTTTCCGGATCGCCCCGACGTGATGGCGCGCTATACCGTGACCGTCGAGGCCAGGCGTGAAAGTTGCCCGGTGCTGCTGTCCAACGGCAACCTGGTCGAAGAAGGCGATCTGGCCGATGGCTGGCATTTCGCGCGATGGGAAGATCCGTTTCCGAAACCGTCCTACCTTTTCGCGCTGGTGGCGGCGAAACTGGCCGTGCAGGAATGCGTGGTAAAAACCGCTTCCGGGCGGCAGGTGTTGCTCCAGGTCTGGGTGGAAGATAACGACCTCGGCTGCGCCGGACACGCGATGACTTCGCTCATCCACGCCATGCGCTGGGACGAGGAACGTTTCGGGCTGGAACTCGATCTCGACCGTTTCATGATCGTCGCCGTGTCCGATTTCAACATGGGGGCGATGGAGAACAAGGGACTGAACATTTTCAACGCGAAATTCGTGCTCGCCCGGCCCGAAACGGCCAGCGATGCCGACTATGCAGACGTGGAAAGCGTGGTGGCCCACGAATACTTCCACAACTGGACGGGCAATCGCGTGACCTGCCGCGACTGGTTCCAGCTCACCCTCAAAGAGGGACTCACGGTTTTCCGCGACCAGGAGTTTTCCGCCGATATGCTTGCCCGCGCAGCGGGAAAAAAGGGCGCAGCCTCGGCTAGGGCCGTCAAGCGTATAGATGATGTCAGAAGGCTCCGTGCGGCGCAGTTTCCGGAGGACAACGGCCCGATGGCGCACCCGATTCGCCCCGATAGTTACCAGGAAATCGACAATTTTTATACCGCCACGGTGTACGAGAAAGGGGCCGAAGTCATCCGCATGCTCAATACCCTGCTCGGGACGGAAGGTTTTCGCGCGGGGATGAATCTCTATTTTCGTCGCCACGACGGGCGGGCCGTGACCTGCGACGATTTCGTCGCCGCGATGAGCGATGCCAACGGAACCGATTTGACCGCCTTCATGCGCTGGTACGCCCAGGCGGGCACGCCCCGGCTGAAAGCGCAGGGCCGGTGGGACGCCGCCAATGCCCGTTACGATCTCACGCTCTCGCAGCGCGTCCCGGCCACGATCGGGCAGCCCGGAGAAACGCTGCCGCTGGTCATCCCGGTGGCGGTGGGACTGATTGCCCCCAATGGGCGCGATCTTCCGTTGCGTCTCGAAGAAGGGGAAGAACCGAGCGCCGATGAAGCGGTATTCACCAGGGTGTTGACGCTCGATGAGGCCGAAAAAACCTTCCGTTTCACCGGAATCGAAGTCGATCCCGTGCCTTCGATCCTGCGCGGTTTTTCCGCCCCGGTCATTCTCGAACTGGAAGAAGACGAGGCCCGGCTGGCCTTTCTCATGGCCAACGATTCAGATCCCTTCAACCGCTGGGACGCTGCGCAACGTTACAGCGAACGGGTGATTCTCGCGCGGGCTGCCGACCCCCATCGGGAAACGCCAACGGCCTGGATCGATGCCTTTCGCGCCCTGCTCGACGATGAACGGCTCGATCCCGCCTTCCGCGCCGAGGCGCTTGCTCTGCCTTCCGAACGCTATCTGCTCGAACGCATGAACCCCGCCGATCCGATCGCCCTGCGCGCGGCGCTCATCCATCTCATTCGTGAGTTGGGTTCCGCGCTGGCTGAAGACTGCCACGAACTCACCCACATCCTGCGGGTGAGCGGGCCGTACCGATATCATCCTCTGGATGCCGGAAGGCGTGCGCTGACCAACATGACTCTGAGATACCTCGTTGCCGGCGGGGATGCCCGTGGCGTGTCGCTTGCCCTGGCCCGTTTCGCTACCGCCGACAATATGACGGAGTACATGGGTGCGCTCGGCGCGTTGATGACGAGCGCGGACGAAGCGGCGCGTAGTGCCGCGCTCGACACTTTCCGCAAACGGTTTAGCGGCCAGAATCTGGCGCTCGACAAATGGTTTGCCCTCCAGGCCGGCGCCTGGCGCTGGAGCGCGCGTGCGCGCCCGACGCTCGACGGGGTGCGCGAACTGATGCAGGACTCCGCCTTCAATCTCTCGAACCCCAACAAAGTCTATGCGCTGTTTGGGGCTTTCTTTCATGGAAATCCCGGTGAATTCCATGCCGGGGACGGCAGCGGCCATGCTTTCTGGGCGGATCAGGTTTGCGCGCTGGATGCCCGCAACCCGCAGATTGCGGCACGATTGGCGCGCGCGCTGGAACATTGGCGGCATTACCCCTCGGACTTGCAGGCGAGCATTCGCGCGCAACTCGAACGGGTCAGGGCGCAACCGGGACTTTCAAATGGGGTGACGGAAGTGATCGACAAGGCGCTGAACTGAACATGGACTGCCGAAACGCTTTCGAGCCGTGGGCGAGTCGTGGGACTCTTTCACGCACCCCTGCGCCTCCTCCTCCCGACAGCGCCCAGGACAACGCTTCCGATATATACCAAACCATGAGAAAGGCCGGGCTTGTCGTCGGATGGGCGAGCACGGTATTGGTCTGGCTGGTGCTCCTCTTCGGCTCGGTGGCCGCATGGCAGGGCGCGGATACCTTGCCGAAGGTCAATAGCGTGCTCGCGTTTTGCGTCTGCCTCTGGTTGTTGTGGGGCATGACACGGGAAAAATACAGGGCATGGCGAGGCATGTTGCAACTGGCCGCGTTCTGGGTGGTGTTCCATCTCTTCAAACCTATCCGGGAATTCTGGATCCAGCGAGTTTTCGATGCCGAACTCCTCGCCATCGACCGTGCGCTTTGGGGGATGAGCCTGCCCGAATATTGCATGCGGCTGGAAAACTACTGGCTGACAGAATTGGTCAGTTTCGGATACGCCCAGTATTATCCCATGATAATTTTTTCCGCCGTATGGTTTTTGTGGAAACGCCATTCCAGCGAGGCTTATCGTTTTTTTATCGGCCTGAGCATGATGCATTTATTCGGGTTTCTGGGTTATTTGCTGGTTCCGGCAGGCGGGCCGTATATCGCTTTCCCGGAAGCTTTTCCCTATCCGCCGGAGGGTGGGCCGATCACCGGATTTCTGGTCAATGTGATAACGGTGGGGATCACCGGCATGGATGTTTTTCCCAGCCTGCACACGGGTATGTGTCTTTATATCCTGGGGTTTTTCGTGACGGGCTATCTGAATTTCAAGACACGCGCCTATCTCGCCGTCAGCATCGTCGTGGGATTGATCTACGCGCCGTTGCAGCTTGCAACGGTTTACCTGCGTTACCACTACGGTATCGACTTGATAGCAGGCGCGTTGCTGGCGGCGGCAGTGCTTTTTTACGTTCGGTTGCGGCTTGGCAGGTAAAGACCGTTCAGCGGTCGAGGCGAAGAGGCCAGGGCATGCAATTCCTTTGACTCAGGCACACGGATCGCTCCCGGCCGCCGCGCCTTCCGTGAAGGTGAACGTCCAGGGGCGCGTGATGTCCAGCACGTCCGTATCGCGCTGGATGTCCGGCGGGAAAGGCTCGAAGGGCGCAGCCTGCCGGGCAATGTCGATGGCGCCTTCGTCGAGCGCCTTGTGGCCCGAACCTTGCTCGACATGCGCTTTTTCAAACGTGCCATCGGCAAGGACGGAAACCGTGACGACCATCTTCCCGTATGTCTTTCCGCGCGCCGCCCTGGGGTAATGCATCGAGGCGCTGCACGCGATTCTGCGCCGGAAACCCGTCAGGTATTTTTCAAACCGTGGCTCTGTTACGGTTTCTCCGATTTGCTTGCGGCGCAGAAGATACCGTTGCTTGTAGGCCTGCCTGCGCCGTGCAATTTCTTCCTCCAGTTCCCGAAGGCGCACTTCATTGGCGGCATTTTCGTCTTTTGCCGCGCCGACGGGGGAAGGCGCAACCCATGCCAGGGAAAGCGCCAGGAAGAACGCGAGAGGCACGGATTTCATATCAGGAACAGTGTTGCCAGCCCAAGGAAGATGAAGAATCCTCCCGAATCGGTGATCGCGGTAATCAACACGGAACTGCCGATTGCCGGGTCCGCGCCAATCCGCTGGCGCATCATTGGGATCAGGACGCCGGCACAGGCGGCGAGCAGCAGGTTGAGCGTCATCGCGGCAGTCATCACCAGCCCGAGAGAAGGCATGTCGTAGAGCCACCAGGCCAGCACACCGAGTAGCCCTCCCCAGACGAGTCCGTTGAAAAGGGCAACGCCGAGTTCCTTCTTGATCAGCCGTTTCAATGCGCTTTGCTCGATCTGGCCGACGGCGATGGCGCGCACGATCATGGTGATGGTCTGGTTGCCCGAGTTGCCGCCGATGCCCGCGACGATGGGCATCAGCGTCGCCAGGGCCACGAGTTGCTCGATCGAACCTTCGAAGGCGCCGATGACCCTGGAGGCAATGAAGGCCGTCACCAGGTTGATCGCCAGCCAGGCCCAGCGGTTCTTCACCGAATCCCACACCGAGGCGAAAACGTCTTCTTCCTCGCGCAAGCCGGCCTGATTGAGAATCTCGGCATCGGCTTCCTCGCGGATGAAGTCGACCACGTCGGCGACGGTGATCCGCCCGATGAGTTTGTTGGAGCGATCCACCACCGGCGCGGAGACGAGGTCGTACCGCTCGAACGCCTGCACCGCGTCGCCAGCGTCGTCATTCGGCGAAAAGGTGACTTTCGGCACGCGTCGCATCACCTCCGAGACTTCCTTGTCCGGATCGCTGATGAGCAGCGCCTCCAGGGTGAGGATGCCGATCAGGTGTTCCTCGCGGTCGATCACGAAAAGCTTGTCGGTGTGATCCGGCAATTCGTCGAAACGGCGCAGGTAACGCAGCACGACTTCGAGACTCACGTCCTCACGCACCGTCACGAGATCGAAGTCCATCAGCGCGCCGACCGACCCCTCGTCGTAGGACATCGCTGCATGCAGTTGCTTGCGTTCGTCGCTGGAGAGCGACTTGAAAACGTCGTCGATGATTTCCGGGGGCAGATCGGGCGCGAGGTCGGCCAGTTCGTCTGCGTCAAGTGTTTCGGCAGCCGCTTTCAACTCGTGCGGCGCCATGATCTCGATCAGGGATTCGCGGACGGCATCGGAGACTTCGAGCAGGATTTCGCCGTCGCGGTCTGCCTTGACCAGGTTCCAGATGGTGCGCCGCTCTTCGAGTGGCAGGGCTTCGAG
>WRNU01000103.1 GCA_009776435.1 Betaproteobacteria bacterium
CTGTTCAACGTCACCAAGCAGGTTTCGGCCAAGATGGCTGATCGTGGATGGGGCCGCATCATCAACATCTCGTCGATCAACGGCGTCAAGGGTCAGGCCGGGCAGGCCAACTACTCCGCTGCCAAGGCCGGTGTGATCGGTTTCACCAAGGCGCTTGCGCAGGAACTGGCCGCCAAGGGCGTGACCGTCAACGCCATTGCCCCGGGTTACGTTGCTACCAAGATGGTGATGGCGATCCGCGAAGACGTTCTGAAAGGCATCGTCGATACCGTGCCGATGAAGCGTCTGGCCAAGCCGGAAGAAATCGGCTATGCCGTGACCTTCCTTGCCGACGAGTTGTCCGGCTTTACTACGGGCGCCACGCTCAACATCAACGGTGGCCTGTACTATCAATAATAAGTCGCATGGCGTATTGGATTTCACAATCCACAAGACTCAAACCCCGCCGGTCGGCGGGGTTTATGTTTTTTTTTGAGACAATTGGGGTGAATGCGGGTCAAGCGCAATCCTCGCCATAGAAGGCGAGGTCAGTGAGACAAGCGTTTTTGAGGCCGCAGACCCCTCTGAATCGTATCGAGGAATCCCCGCCATTCATGGCGGGGCGACTCAAAATCTCATCCACAGGGATGAGTTGCTGGTAGCCGAGGAGAATCCACATGGGCGAGCAAGTACGCCTGATCAAAAAATACCCCAACCGTCGTCTTTACGACACCCGAACCAGCGCCTACATCACCCTCAGTGATGTCAAGGAGCTCGTGCTCGTGCATGAAGACTTCCAGGTGGTCGATGCCAAGACGGGCGAAGACCTCACCCGTAGCATCCTGCTGCAAATCATCCTGGAAGAAGAAAGCGGCGGCATGCCGATGTTTACCAGCGATCTGCTCTCTCACGTAATCCGTTTCTACGGCCATGCCTTGCAGGGCATGATGGGCAAGTACCTCGAAAACAACATCAAGGCGTTTTCCGACATGCAGAGCAAGCTCCAGGATCAGGTGCGCGGCATCTATGGCGACAACACCTCCATCAGCAAGGATCTGTGGGCGCAATTCCTGAATTTCCAGGGGCCTGCATTGCAGAACATGATGGGCGCATACGTGGAGCAGTCGACAAAAATGTTTCAGCAGATGCAGGAACAGGTCGAAAACCAGACGCGCAACATGTTCACGGGTTTCCAGTTTCCTACCCAGTTTCCAGCGCATTATGGTAGCGTGGGAAAAGGTGAAAATACGCCTCTGTCCTCCTCAAAAAAGTAGAAATACGAGGGTTTGCCCGGTTTTGTGCGGCTTGATCCGGGCATGCTCTGCGCCCCCGTTACGGGGCGTTTCGATATTGAACATACATGAGTCCTTCGTCCTCTGAACAGCTTCCCCGAGTGGGTTTCGTCAGCCTCGGTTGTCCCAAGGCGACGGTCGATTCCGAGCAGATCCTGACCTGCCTTGCCAGGGAAGGGTACGAAATCACGGCATCGACCGAAGAAGCCGATCTCGTCATCATCAATACGTGCGGTTTCATCGACGCGGCCATCGAGGAATCGCTCGATGCCATCGGCGAGGCGCTGGCCGCGAACGGCAAGGTCATCGTTACCGGCTGTCTGGGGGCGCGCGCCAGACTCGTTCGGGAAGCGTATCCGCAAGTGTTGGCGGTCACCGGCCCGCATGCTCTCGAAGCCGTCATGCGGGCCGTGCATTGTCATCTGCCCATGCCGGTCGATGCCGTGCCTGTGCCGCCGGAAGGGATTCACCTTACCCCGCGCCACTACGCCTACCTGAAGATTTCCGAAGGCTGCAATCACGGCTGCTCCTTTTGCGTCATCCCCTCGCTGCGCGGCCCGCTGGTGAGTCGTCCGATTCATGAAGTGATGCATGAGGCCGAAACGCTCGTCTCGGCAGGCGTGCGGGAGATTCTCGTCATCGCACAAGACACGCCCGCCTACGGTCTCGACGTGGGTTTTCGCACCGGCTTCTGGAACGGGCGGCCACTGAAGACACGCCTCCTGGAGCTTGCCAGCGCCCTTGGAGAGTTCGGCGTCTGGATACGCCTGCACTACATGTATCCGTATCCCGCCGTGGACAGGATCGTCGAGCTCATGGCCGAGGAGAAAATCCTGCCGTATCTCGACGTGCCTTTTCAGCATGCCAGCCCTCGCATCCTTCAAGCGATGCGGCGACCGGCGAACACTGAAAACGCGCTCGAACGCATCCGTCGCTGGCGTGCCATCTGTCCGGACATCACCATCCGCTCCACTTTCATTACCGGCTTTCCCGGCGAGACCGAAGAAGATTTCGAGCAACTGCTGCGTTTTCTCGAAGAAGCGCGGCTCGATCGCGTCGGCGCGTTCGCCTACTCCCCGGTCGAAGGCGCTTCGGCCAACGCTCTGCCCGGCGCGGTTCCCGAAGATTTGCGGGAAGAACGCCGCCAACGGCTGATGGAATGCCAGGAAGACATTTCCACCCAATGCCTCGAAGCGAGAATCGGGCGCGAAATCACCGTACTGGTCGACGAAGTCAATGAAGAGGAGGGTGCGATTGCCCGCTCGCCGGGTGACGCGCCGGATATCGACGGACTGGTCATCATTCCCGAAGGCGAGGGGATCGAACCCGGCGATTTCGTCCGCGTCAGGATCATCGACTGCGACGTGCACGACCTATACGCCGAACGCCTCGATGGCGATGACCGGGACTGAACCCGGCGGCGGCGTATCCGGCCTGCCGACCCGTCTCGCTGCCCTCGTCGGCAGCGACCACGTACTGACCGATCCCGCCGCAATGTCGCCGTATCTCACCGACTATCGCGGCAACTATGTTGGGCGCGCCCTGGCCGTCGTCAAACCGGCGAACACCCAGGAAGTTGCCGCCGTCGTCAAGCTTTGCTCGGAAACTGGCGTGCCGATCGTTCCGCAAGGCGGCAATACGGGTTTGAGCGGTGGGGCGACGCCATTGCCGGATGGATTGTCGATCCTCGTGAGCTTGTCGCGCCTCGACCGAATCCGCGCGCTCGACGCCGCGAACGACACCCTCTGCGTGGAAGCCGGTTGTACCCTGGCCGCCGTGCAGGAAGCCGCCGCCACGGCGGGACGGCTGTTTCCGCTTTCGCTGGCTTCCGGCGGCAGTTGTGAGATCGGCGGCAATCTTTCCACCAACGCTGGCGGGGTGCACGTGCTGCGCTACGGCAACATGCGTGAGCTTACCCTCGGGCTGGAAGTCGTCCTGCCCGATGGCCGGGTCTGGAACGGTCTGCGAGGTCTGCGCAAGGACAACACCGGCTACGACCTCAAGCAACTGTTTATCGGCGCGGAGGGCACACTGGGCATCATCACTGCCGCAGTCCTCAAACTCTTTCCCGCGCCCAATGCCAGGGCGACGGCCTGGGCGGACGTTCCCGATCCGACAGCGGCGGTCGCATTGCTCGCGCGCTTTCGCGCTGCCTGCGGCGACAGGGTGAGCGCCTTTGAACTCGTCGGACGGCAACTGCTCGAACTGGCCTCCAGGCACATGCCGCACAGCCACGCCCCTGCGCCCTCGAATTGGTCGGTATTGGTGGATCTCACGGAGTTTTCTGCCGACGCCTCGCTCCTTCCCTTGCTCGAACAAACGCTGGAGGCGGCCATCGGGGCAGGGGAGGCGAGCGATGCCGTCATTGCCGCTTCGCAATCTCAGGCTGATGCCCTTTGGGCCTTGCGAGAAAATGCCAACGAAGCGCAGAAGCGCGAGGGCTTCAGCATCAAGCACGACATTTCCGTGCCCGTGAGCAGCATCCCCGAATTCATTGCCCGCGCCGACGACGCCCTGCGCGCGTGGCAACCCGGCGTGCGCATCATCGTTTTCGGTCACATCGGCGATGGCAACCTGCATTACAACCTGTTTCCGCCGCCCGGAGAGGATGAAGCGACCTTCATCGCGCGCGTCGATGAGGCCAACCGGATCGTGTATGAACTTGTTGTTGCACTGGGAGGCTCGATTTCGGCGGAACACGGACTCGGGCAACTCAAGCGCGAGGCAATCGTCCGATACAAGGACGCGCTCGAACTCGAGCTCATGCGCACGATCAAACACGCCCTCGATCCGCACGGCCTGATGAATCCGGGGAAAGTGCTTTGATGCCCATCGGAAGTCATACCCGCCGGTCTCCGGCCTTGTCCAGCCCGTAGGCCTGGGCTACGCTTGCTTCATGATGTGAATGACCATCCGGAGTCTTTTTATGCTTTCATCATCAGAAAGAGTTTTGTGTATCCATGCCGCACCTTTTGGCAATAGCGTATGTCTGCTACCGGAGCTCCGCTTTTTGGCGGAGAAACATGGTCAGCCGATCGATGTTCTCATCAAGAATCAGTCATTTCTCGAGCTTTATAACGGTATCGACTATGTGGGACAGGTTTTGCTGATACGGAACTGGAAGTTTTGGCCCTGGTTTCTGCTACGCATGATGTCGCTACAGAAGCGGATGAAATATGACCACATATATATTCTCAACTTGCCTCATGCGCGCAGTTTTTTCAGGATTTTTCCATTTTTCAGGGATCTTCCGCGTCAAATCAGGCTGGGGTTTCCAGAAGAAGTGCGGAAATCCAGAATGCACCCGGATCTGACGGTTCCGATTGCTTTGGGCCCGTCAGTCTTGGTGGTGAGCGAACAGGAACACGAGGAAGTAAGGCAACTGTTGAGCGGGAATTACGGATGGTGCGGTGAACAGATCGTCCTGTTTCATCCAGGCTGTGCGCATGTCGTGAAAGGAAGGCGTGAACTGACTACGGGGAACCCCAAGCAATGGCCGGTAGAAAGCTGGCAAAAAACCATATCCGAAATCAGGACGCAGATGCCGGATGCCATGTTTATCACCACAGGAACCGCAAACGAACGCAAGCTGACTGAAGAAGTCATTGCAGGCATAACTGGAAAAACAGTGTCTCTGGCGGGTTCCCTTTCCTTGCGTCACTTATTGGCTCTGCAATCGATGGCGCATTCCTGTATTTCCATCGACACAGGCCCGGCCCATACTGCCATGTCGGTCGGATGCCCGACGCTTATTTTGTACGGTCGCCACGACCCGCGTTATCTGGCACGGTGCAGCCCAAAAGGATGGGGTCCGGCAATCACCATCAGGGGTTTCCGAAACAGAGAGGAAGTGGGTTCAAAAGGATTTGAAGATCCCATCAAAAGCATACTGCCGGAAACGGTTATTCGTCTTTGGCAAAAATTACCTCTTCGCCTGAGTCAGCCGCTTCCGGAGCATTTCGTTTCGCATTACTGCGAAGGGGATACGGAGCCGGAGGTTCTGCCGATTCTTTTTTGAGAAAAACCGCGTCAAACCTCGGAATTGGCGATACGCGAACTGGCCAGTGACAGCCGGGTGGCCAGCACGGTGAGGAAACTCTGGTAAAAGTGCATGCGGCATGCGTCGGAGGCGCGTTCCAGCGCGTGTTTGCGGATGGTGACGAGCCGTACTTTGGTCGTTGCTTCGACCGAAGCGGAGCGCACGCCCTTGCCGGCGGAGAACAGGGCGATTTCGCCGAAGCAGTCTCCTGGGGTGAGTACGCCGAGCAGGGCGCGGTTTCTTTTGACATTGGCTTCGCCTTCGACCAGAAAGCTGAAGTGATCGCCCGCTTCGCCTTCCTTGAGGATGACCGTGCCGGGCCGAAACTGATCCCATTGCGAAAAACCGATGGTTTCCCACAGTTCGACATCGGGAAACTTGTTGAAGAAGGGCAGTGTCCGCAGGAAGCGGAATTTTTCGGTCTCCGGTAGTGCCTCCTGGTCGGATTTCAGGACGCAGTTGCGGAAGGCGAGGGTGAGATCGTGCGAGAACTCGGTCCAGTTCTGGTAGCGGTGCTCGACATCCTTGTCCATCGCGCGGTGCACGATGGCCTCAAGTTCTTCGGGGATTTCCGGTCGGTATTCGGTGACCGGGGGCGGTGTTTCGTTGGCGATGCAGTAGATGAGGTTGTAGCTGCTGTCGCACTCGAACGGCAGATGCCCGGTGAGCAACTGGTACATCACGACGCCGAGCGAATAGATGTCCGAGCGGTGATCGATCTGTATTTCACGCACTTGTTGCGGCGACATGTACGCAGGCGAGCCGAGATTGGCGATTTGCGTAGCGTCGCTCGTCGCCTGGAAGGCCGAGCCGAAGTCCGTGATGCGGATGTCGTTTCCCTCCGCCGTGGAAAGCAGGATGTTGGCGGGCTTGATGTCGCGGTGGATGATGCCCTTGTGGAAGGCGTGATCGAGCGCCCGCGTGCATTTGAAGATGATTTCGATCACGCGCTCCAGCGGAGCCAGTTTGCCGCGATGCGTCAGGGCTTCCAGGGTTCCGCCGGGAACGTATTCCATTGCCACGTAGGCGTCATCGGTATCGACGACCGCGTCGTAGATTTGCACGATATGCGGGTGCTTGAGTTTGCCCGCGAGCGATGCCTCGTTGACCAGGAGTTGCCGGAACAGTCGTCCGCGATGGGGAGGTTTGAAATAGACGGGGTCGATCCGCTTGAGTGCGACTTCGCGCTGGTTGAAAGGGTCCCAGGCCAGATAAACGCTACTCGTCGCTCCTGTGCCGAGCAGGCGGCGTATTTCGTATTTGCCGATCCGCTCTTCGAGAGGCATCACGTCACCTTTTGAGAGTCCAGATCGTTGCGGGCGCGGGCGATGGCTGCGCGTACCGCGTCGGGAGCCGTGCCGCCGATGTGCGCGCGCGCGCAAAGCGAGCCTTCGATGGAAATGGCTGCGAGCGCGTCTTCAGCCAGTCGTTCGGCAGCGCCGGGAACCGGGGCGAGGGCTGCCCGCAGTTCGTCGAGGCTCAGGCGGGAGAGGTCGAGGCCGCGTTCCTCGGCGGCGCGCACCGCCAGCGCCACGGCCTCGTGCGCGTCGCGGAAGGGCAGCCCCTTTTTCACCAGGTAATCGGCAAGGTCGGTGGCGGTGGCATGCCCCTGCGTAAGTGCGGCGCGCATGTTGTCGGGTTTGACCCGAATGCCGTCGATCATGTCGGCGTAGATGGTGAGGGTGTCGATCACGGTGTCTGCCGTGTCGAACAGCGGCTCCTTGTCTTCCTGGTTGTCCTTGTTGTAGGCCAGCGGCTGGCCTTTCATGAGGGTGAGCAGCGCCACGAGATGACCGTTGACGCGCCCGGTCTTGCCGCGCACGAGCTCGGGCACGTCGGGATTTTTCTTTTGCGGCATGATCGAGGAGCCGGTGCAGAAGCGGTCAGCAAGGTCGATGAAGCCGACGCGCGGACTCATCCACAGGATGATTTCTTCCGAGAGCCTTGAGAGATGTGTCATCAGCAGCGCGCTGGCCGCGCAGAATTCGATGGCAAAGTCGCGATCGCTCACGGCATCCAGCGAGTTGCGGCAGATCTCATCGAAACCCAGTTCAGTGGCAACCGATTCGCGGTCGATCGGGTAACTGGCTCCGGCCAGCGCCGCCGCGCCCAGCGGCAGGCGGTTCGTGCGGCGGCGGCAGTCCGTGAAACGCTCGAAGTCCCGGCGGGTCATCTCGTAATAGGCAAGCAGGTGGTGGCCGAATGTCACCGGCTGCGCGACCTGGAGATGCGTGAAGCCGGGCATCGGCGTGTCGGCGTGCGCCTCTGCCACGTCGAGCAGGCGACGTTGAAAGATCTCGATGAGTTCGAGAATGTGGTCGATGGCCTCCCGCAGCCACAGGCGGATGTCGGTGGCGACCTGATCGTTGCGGCTGCGTCCCGTGTGCAGGCGCTTGCCCGCGTCGCCCACGAGCGCGGTCAGGCGTTTTTCGATATTGAGGTGAACGTCCTCGTCGTCGAGCGTCCATTGAAACTCCCCGCGCGCGATCTCAACCGCGATCTGTGCCATGCCGCGTTCGATATCGGCGAGATCTCCTTCGGAGAGAATCCCTTGTCGGGCGAGCATCCGGGCGTGGGCGAGCGACCCTTTGATGTCCTGCGTCGCCATGCGGCGGTCGAAGAAGACCGAGGCGGTATAGCGTTTGACCAGTTCCGATACGGGCTCGTTGAAGCGCCCGGACCAGGTTTTCGTGGATTCGGGGGGCGGGGTGTGTTCAGGGGTCATGGCGGGGATGTTCGGAATTTTTGTGTCCCGTGCGGGCGGTTAGAAGAAGGGCAGGGCAGTGTTGGTGCAAAGTCTACCAAGGTTTGTGATGGCGATAGTGGAAGAAGTGACGGTAGTTGTGTTCGCCCAAGGGCCAAACACGCTGGTTCTGGCCGGGTATTTCATGCGATGTGCGCGTGGTACTCTGCTATTTCCCTGGAGAACCCTGCTGAATGGAACTTGATATGTCTCGGCGACTTGCGAACAAGCTGGTTATTTTGAGAGTAGTGCTGTGCCTGGCAGGCATTGGCGTGAGCAGTGGGCTGTTGGCTCAAAACGGTACTGTATTGACATCCGATGGCAAACCGGCTGTTTCGTTGACTGAAAATGTTGCTCCAGCGCTGGAAGACGAACCGGCACCCATAACAACGCCAGCAGGAAGCAGGATATACAAGCCGGAGGAACTTGTTTGGATATGTATTCATAATCGCGGTAATGAATGCGGTTACATCAATATTCAGGGTGAGGTGGTCATTCCGTTGAGGTTTGAAGGCACTATGGGTTTTTCCAGCAATGGTCTGGCAGAGGCTCGGGAAAACGGGAAATGGGGTTACATCAATACTCAGGGCGAATGGGTGATTTCGCAAAGATTTGAATCTTTTCCTATCACCCCCGATGGTTTGGTACTGACTCAAGAAGACGGGAAATACGGCTACGCCGACGTTCAGGGCAAGATAGTGATTCCGCTGAGGTTTGAGAACGCCGAGCTTTTTTTCGTCAATGGCTTGGCAGCGGCTAAGGAAAACGGGAAATGGGGTTTTATCAACGTTAAAGGAAAATGGATAATTCCACCGAGGTTTGAGTGGGTTGGTTATTTTGATGATACTGGTTTGGCAATGGCAAGGCTGGAGAAAAATGGAGAATTGGGTTACATCAACACCAAAGGTGAATGGGCGATTCCTCCAAAGTTTGAGAGTGTCGGGTATTTTTCCGACAACGGCTTGGCAGCGGTCAAGGAAAACGGGAAATGGGGTTATATCAATGTCAAAGGCAAATTGGCGATTCCTCCAAAGTTTGAGAGCGCCGCGCATTTTTCCATCAACGGTTTGGCAGCGGCCAAGGAAAACGGGAAATGGGGTTTCATCAATGCCAAAGGTAAATGGGCGATTCCTCCAAGGTTTGAAGATGCTCGGTATTTTTCTGTCAACGGCTTGGCAGTGGTCGAGGAAAACGGGAAATGGGGTTTTATCAATGCCAAGGGTAAATGGGTGATCATGCCAAGATTTGAAGATGCTTGGGCGTTTTCCGTCAACGGCTTGGCAGCGGTCAAGGAAAACGAGAAATGGGGCTTCATCAATGCCAAAGGTGAATGGGTGATTCCGCCAAGGTTTGCAGCAACTAATGGGGGTTTTCGTGCCGACGGCTTGGCACTGGTCGAAGAACACGGAAAAAAGACTTACATCGACATGAGCGGCCTGATCGTTATCCAGGTAGACAAAATATGTGGCCTTGAAGTCCTGAAAAATGGCAAGGGCGAAATAATCTGGCCGAAAGCTGACGCTATCGAAACTTGCTTATCGATTTAAAATAATAATAATTGAATGGAGCGCTGCGACGACCAGAAGGCCGTGGCGACGGTGCCGAAAACGATACGTATATCCCTTGAAACCGGCCTGGTGTTCAGTCCAACGTCCGCCGATAAGTCTTCAGCCCCGCAGCCAGCACCACGCCGGTAAAGAGCAGGATGGGCCAGATATGGGGCCAGAGCAGTTCCAGCCCGTTGCCTTTGAGAAGAATGCCCCGCGCGAGCACCAGAAAGTGGGTGAGCGGCAGAATATTGCCGATGGCCTGCGCCCATCCGGGCATGGCCTGGAAGGGGAACATGAATCCGGAGAGCAGGATCGACGGGAGAAAAAAGAATATCGTCATCTGCATCGACTGCAACTGGTTGCGGGCAATGGAACTGAAGGTGATGCCGAGCGTGAGATTGGCGCAGATGAAGAGCAGCACCATGCCGTAGAG
>WRNU01000104.1 GCA_009776435.1 Betaproteobacteria bacterium
GTGGCGCTGCACATGCACGCGGGCGACGGCAACGTCCACACCAACATTCCCGTCAACTCCGACAACTACGGAATGCTCCAGACCGCCTACCACACGGTCGACCGCATCATGGCGCTGGCGCGCTCGCTCGGCGGCGTCATCTCCGGCGAACATGGCATCGGCATTACCAAACTCGGCTACCTGACCGACGAAGAACTCGCCCCCTTTCGCGCCTACAAGGCAGCAGTCGACCCGAAAGGTCACTTCAATCGGGGCAAACTCATGCCCGGCGCCACCCTGGAAAACGCCTACACGCCCAGCTTCGGCCTGATGGGGCACGAATCCCTCATCATGGAGCAGACTGAGATCGGCAACATCACGCATGCCATCAAGGACTGTCTGCGCTGCGGCAAATGCAAGCCCGTCTGCTCCACCCATGTCCCTCGGGCCAACCTCCTCTACAGTCCGCGCGACAAGATTCTCTCCACCTCGCTGCTCGCCGAAGCCCTTCTTTACGAAGAACAAACCCGTCGCGGGGTGTCGCTCTCGCACTGGGCCGAAATCGAAGACCTCTCCGATCATTGCAGCGTCTGCCATCGCTGCGAAAAACCCTGCCCCGTCGACATCGACTTCGGCAAAGTCACCATCCAGGTGCGCAACCTGCTGCGCGGGCAAAAAAAGCATTCCTTCAATCCGGGCAAACTCGCGGCGCTTGCCTTTCTGACCATCAAGGAACCTTCCCTGCTCGGGTTGATGCGCGTCGGCATGCGTTGGGCCTACAAGTTCCAGCGCCTGGCGCATAGCTTCGGGCGCAAATCCCTGCTCCTGCGCCGTCAGCTCAAGGCGCCCCCCGCCACGGTCGGTCGGCCCGCGCTCAAGGCGCAGATCATCCACTTCATCAACCGCCCCATGCCCGGCAACTTGCCGAGCAAGAGCAGCCGCGCCCTGCTCGACATGGAAGACGCCTCCACCATTCCCCTCATCCGCGATGCCGCCAGAACCAACGGCGATACCGAAACCGTCTTCTACTTTCCCGGCTGCGGCTCGGAGCGTCTGTTCAGTCAGGTGAGCCTTGCCACCCAGGCCATGCTCTACCATCTTGGCGTACAAACCGTCCTGCCACCGGGGTATCTGTGCTGCGGCTACCCGCAGACCGCTGCGGGCAGCGAAGACAAGGGCCAGAGAATCGCCACCGAGAATCGCGTGCTCTTCCACCGCGTCGCCAACACCCTCAACTACCTGGACATCAAGACCGTCCTCGTTTCCTGTGGAACCTGCATGGATCAGCTACTGGAATACGAATTCGACAAGATCTTTCCCGGTTGCCGCCTGTTGGACATCCATGAATACCTGCTGGAAAAGGGCATCCGGCGCGAGGGCGCCCCCGAGGCGGGGCTTCACTACCTCTTCCACGACCCCTGCCATACCCCGATGAAGCAATACGCGGGCATCGAGGTGGCCCAAAAGCTGATGGGCGCTCCGGTCACGCTCACCGACCGATGCTGCGGCGAAGCCGGAACGCTGGCTATCGCCCGTCCGGACATTTCCACCCAGGTGCGGTTCCGCAAACAGGAAGAACTCGAAAAGAACATCGCCGCCCGCGACGACGACGCCACCCATACGCGCGTCTTCACCGCCTGCCCAAGCTGCCTGCAAGGGCTGATGCGCTATTGCGGCCCCTCCAACGGGCTGGATACCGACTACCTCGTCGTCGAACTGGCCCACCACGTTCTGGGCGAGAACTGGATGGAGGAGTATGTGGAAAAAGCCAATAATGGGGGGATTGAGCGAGTGTTGTTGTAGGGGCGCGATTTATCGCGCCCTGGTTCGCCGTGCCCTGGTTTATCGCGCCCCGAATCCCTGGTTCGCCGCGCCCCAATTACGGTATTCGCGGTCATTGGGCGCGATAAATCGCGCCCCTACGGGCTGTCTTACGCCGAAACGCGCGCATAGCCAATCAACATGGTTTGGCGTCGCCGTTGAATTTTTCCAGCATTAACTCGGCCCGCATGGATGCTACAAAGGTTTCGGCCTGTTCCACCATTTCCCTCGCATCGCTCAGTTCCACTGGATTACCCTCGTAGTCGGCAACGTAGCGGAACGTCTCGGCACGTTTCAAAAGACGACCCATTTCCTGCGGCACAGACCCGTTCTTGACCAGACGCTCACTAAAAGCATTGAGGACTCCCCTGTGCGTCTTGCCCACATCGAACCCGGAGACCAGTAGCGCGGCGCGGGCGGCATCGAACATGGCGTAGTACGCCCGGTTGGATGCGCCGTCGCCATCTCCAGTATCGAGCAGCACCTTCGCCGATGTTGCCGCCTGCACGGCCTTCGCCATCAAGTCTTGCGCCTTCACAGCCTGACTCCCTCCCTGGCGATGTTGTGAAGCAACGCTGGATTCGAGTGGTTCTCCGGGTGTTCCCATTCATCCAGCCACACTGGCAGAGGTGAAATGTTGATACCCGTTTCCAGCAGCACGTCGTAAGCCACATCGGCCATTGCCAGTGTGGTTGGCAGAATCCTTTGATGTTCGCCTTTCAGGAGCACGGCTACATCGGCATCACTGTCAGGGCGATGCGTCCCCCGCGCCCGACTGCCATAGACGATTGCGCCCGCCATATCGTAGCGAGCAGCGATCAAAACAAGGAAGCGCCGAACAGCTTTCTCAGTGTTGAAATCAATACGTTCGTCCAATCCCATTCGTCATTCCATAAAAAGAGCAGCAACCGTTCGGCTGCCACTCCCTTCGACCACTCACATTCAAGCGTTGCCGCCCCTACAACCTCAGCGCAACTCCTGCTGGAGTAGGGTGAGTATCTTGCGCGCCGTCGGCGACTGGTCGACTCCGCCCTCGGCCGTCAACACGGTGACGATCGACTGGCTGCCTTGCCCTTCGACCCGCAGACGGTATTCACCGCCCTCACGCTTTTTATCGCTGCTGAAGAGCCTGGCAAAGAAACCCTTCGACGCGTTGTCGGACTCGGGATCGATGTAGCGCACGAAATAAAGCCCCTGGGCGCGATCCCGATCCTCTACAGTGAAATTCACGCGATCCAGCGCCAGGCCGACCCGCCGCCAGGCGCGCTCGAACGACTCATCCACTTGCAGAAGGGCTTCGTCGCCGGTGACCTGCACCTGGGCGCGCTCCGTCCGCTGCGCATCGGCCAGTACGCTTTGCGCCCGTGCTTCCTCCGCACCCAGACGCACCATCAACCGGCGCAACATTTCGGCTTCCAGTTCGGGGTCCGCCTGGCGCGGCTGCCAGATCGTGGCATCCTTGGCCTCGTTGGGATAGATTTCCATCATGCCTCGATGGCTGATGTAAATCTCCACCACGCCATCTTCGCCGCGTTCGAGGCGGGTGCGGAACTTGTCGCGCTCAGGCGTGGAATACATTCCATCGATCACCTTGCCGAGCAACCTGCGCAAGCCGCCTTCGCGGATATTGGCGCGATTCTCGCGCCAGTCGGTTTCCAGCACACCGATCTCCGGCGTGTCGATCTTGAGTTCGAACCCGAGTTCGAGCCAGAAATCCCGCAACTGCGGCCAGATTTCTTCCGCCGTGCCGTGAACGACCAGCCAGCGTTGGGTGCCCGCGCGCTCGATCCGCATGTTGCCGGTTTTGGTCAGTACGCCGGTGGAACCCGGCGCAGGCTGCGCTACGCGATCCGCGTCGTAATCCGAAAAAGTCGCCGCCCCGCGCCCGGCGCTGCCAGCATCCGGTACGACATAACGATCCTCGGATCTGGGCGCAGTCAGATCGGGAGGCACTTCCAGCGTCGACGAAGGCTTGGCCTTCTTGTAGTCGATGCGCTTGGATGCAAGCAGGTTGGAATCGGAGGTACAGGCCGCCAGCGCGAGCATTGCCGCAAAAGCAAAAACGGGAGTTATCGAAAAACGGTTCATGGGCTTCCAGTCAAAGTAAATCCGCATGGACAGGGTATCGGACAAGGGAAAGGGTTCAAGGTTCAATTCGACTTCAGGACGCCGGCCTTGCGCATGGCCGTGAGTACACGCTCATGGCACGATGCCGACAGCGGTGTGAGCGGCAGACGAATGCCATCTTCAATGCGCCCCAGCCGCGCAACGGCCCATTTTACGGGAATGGGACTGGCTTCGCAGAACAACTGCCTGTGCAAGCCAAGCAGACGGGCGTTGATTTCGCGGGCGCGGTGCGCGTCTCCTGCCAGCGCAGCTGCGCACATCTCGTGCATGGCGCGCGGCGCGACGTTGGCCGTCACCGAGATTACGCCATGGCCTCCCGACAGCATGAACGCCATCGCAGTCATGTCGTCGCCGCTGTAGAGCGCGAAATCCTGCGGCGCGCGCTCTACCAGATCGCAGACGCGGTCGATTTTTCCGGTCGCATCCTTGATGCCGACGATATTGGGCACTTCGATCAGTCGCAGGACGGTATCGTTGTCGAGATCGGCCACCGTGCGCCCCGGTACGTTGTACAGGATGAGCGGCAGTTCCACCGCCTCGGCGATGGCGCGAAAGTGCCGGTAAAGCCCTTCCTGGGTCGGTTTGTTGTAATAGGGAACCACCGACAGGTGCGCCATCGCGCCCGCCTCGCGCGCATAGCGCGCCAGTTCGATCCCCTCCGCCGTACTGTTGCATCCCGTTCCCGCGATCACCGGAATGCGTCCGGCAGCGTGTTCCACCGAAACACGGATCAACTCGCCGTGTTCCTCGACATTGACGGTAGGAGATTCGCCGGTCGTACCGACGATGACGATGCCGTCCGACCCCTCGGCCACATGCCAGTCGATCAGCGCGCGCAGACGGGGAAAGTCCAGGCTGCCGTCGACATGCATCGGCGTAACGAGGGGGACGATTGAACCGGTAATCATAACGACGGCTCCAAATGTGAAGATTGTTGATTTTATCCGAATCGTGCATAAAATCCGCATCCGGCGGCGCGAGAACGTCAATTTCCTCAATAGACGGAGCAGAAATTCCTCGTGCTCGCTGCGTCACGCCTTCGACGTGCCACCACTCTGAAGGGCGGGGGTTTATCCAAAAGTAATTTTTGTGAGAGCGATAAAAACCAAGACTCGATACGTGTTTACCCGAGCAATCTACCCGATCGACCGTCGAAATATTTGACAGATATTAAACGTAAAACTTTTTTTTATTTAAAAATCAATATATTAAATTATGGCATGTTCCGTGCTTCATGGAAAAATGACTGTTTATTCATTTCCTGCGCCTCACAAATCGAGGCATTCTTGAGTCCCCGCTCCTGACGAAAGGAGCTGGGATTTTTTTTGGGAAACGACCGCACCCCCGGATAGGGCGTTTTTTGCCTCACGCAGGGATCGTGCAGGAAGAGCGGGCCGTCGAAGGCGATTCAGTCGGAGAGGAGAAGAACCGCAACCGGGTCAATTCCCCGCCATCGAACGCAGGGCTTCCAGTATCCGCTGACCGGCTCGGCCATTTGACTCGTGACCGAGGGCTTGTTGCTCCTGGACAATGGCGCGGCGGGTTTTTGTGCCGATCATGCCGTCGGCTTCGCCGATATCGTGACCGCGCGCAATCAGGAGGCGTTGAAGCTCGCGCCGACCTTCCCTGGAGAGACCAGGGTCGTCGGTTGGCCAGGGGGTGCGGAAATCCTCGCCGCCACGTAGACGGTCGGAAAGATGGGCAATGGCCAGCGCGTAGCTTTCGGCGGCGTTGTAGCCGTAGATGACATCGAAGTTTTTGCCGACGAGAAAGGCCGGGCCGTTTGCGCCGGCGGGAAGTAGCAGGGCGTGGTTCACGCCGCCGGCGGGCAATGGCTCGCCGTTTGCGCGAACCACGCCACGCCCGATCCATGTGGACATGGGGTGTTTGTTGCGGCGGCCCGCGATGGAAGCATCGAAACCGGGAGGCAGCTTGACCTCAAAGCCCCAGGACTCTCCGCTCCTCCAGCCGCCACGGTGCAGGAAATTTGCGGTGGAAGCGAGCGAATCGGGAACGCTGTCGACGAGATCGCGCCGCCCGTCGCCGTCGAAATCGACCGCAAGCTGCAGGAAAGTGGACGGCATGAATTGTGTCTGCCCGAACGCGCCCGCCCAGGAACCCGTCAGGCGCTCGGCCGGAATGTGCCCTTCGTCGATGATTTTCAGGGTAGCGAGGAATTCACCCCGGAAATACTCCTGCCGCCGTCCCATGCAGGCCAGAGTACCCAGCGAAATGAGGAGCGGTCGCTTGCCGAGACTGCGTCCAAAGTTACTCTCCACGCCCCAGACCGACACGACGGTAGCCGGATCGACGCCGAAACGTTCTTCGACCCGCAGCAGGACATCGCGCCATTGTTCGAGCATGGCGCGGCCATCTTCCACCCTTTCATCGTCGACGAGCGCGGCGAGGTAATCCCAGATCGGGGTTTTGAACTCGGGTTGGGCATCGAGCAATTCGAGCACCGACAGGTCCGGCTCGATTCCTGCGGCGTGGGCATCGAAGGTGGTCTTCGAGATGCCACGCTGGGTAGCCTGGGAGCGCAGCCGGTCGAGACAGGCGACAAAATCGCGGTCCGCAGCCAGTGCAGACGGCACGGACAGCGACACCCCCAGCAGGAAGGCAAGAATGCAGACGGTGGCGATTTTTCGGGAGACAGTTTTTTTCATCCGCATATTGTAGCCGCTGTTTCGTCTTTTACGGAATGGTCCGGACATAGCCGTGATATGCGTGAAGGAATATGATCGCGTAGTCGTTGCGCCTGCAACGGGCAAGCAATGTCTCTCGATTCAGTTCCGGTCATCCTCTCCACGCATGCCAAAGCGCCTCACCACCCTCCCGCCTGTGCTCAAGGCTCTGCTTGCCCAATTCTGCGGCTGGGGTGTGGTCTGGCTGGTCGGACAACTGTTGCCGGGCGGTGTGTGGGTTCTGGCGTTCAGTCAGGCCATTGCCGCGACAACCGTAGCGGCATTGCTTCGGTGCGCGAGATGGTGGTTGCCGATCCACTTCGTTTTTACGCCACTGCTCTTCGCCGTCCATATGCTCGGAATTTCGCCCGGCGTATGGCTGGCCGCGTTTGTCGTCTTCGCGCTTGTTTACTGGAGCAGTTACCGCACGCAGGTACCGCTTTTTCTCACCAACCGGGAAACCAGCCGCGCCGTAGCCGAATTGCTGCCGCCCGGTTCTGTCGAGGTACTCGATGCAGGGTGCGGTATCGGGTCATTTCTTGCCGCTTTCGCGCAGCAGCGCCGGGACGCGCGCCTGACCGGCATCGAAAACGCCCCTGCGCCTTTCGTCCTTGCCCGTCTGCTGACGCGCAGACATCCCACGATCACAGTCATCCGGGGTGACTTTTTTGCCCGATCCTGGGCAGAATACGACCTCGTCTACGCCTTCCTCTCCCCCGCGCCGATGCTCGATGTCTGGGAAAAAGCCCGACGCGAAATGAAACCGGGCAGCCTGCTGGTCAGCAACAGCTTCGAGATTCCCGGCGTCGAGCCTGACCGCATCATCGAAGTTGCTGATCGACGGCGAACGCGCCTGTTCGTTTTTGGGATGACGGGATATCACCCGAACTTCGGCAGCTTCGCCAAGGATTTCGCCACCTCGTCCGCCGGGTATTCGTAATCCTCCAGTTCCCCGGAGAGATAACGCTCGAACGAGCTCATGTCGAAATGCCCATGCCCAGTGAGGTTGAAGAGAATGACCTTCTCCTCGCCGGTCAACTTGCACTTCAACGCTTCGTCGATGACCGCGCGAATGGCGTGGCAGGCTTCCGGCGCGGGAATGATGCCTTCGAGGCGCGCAAACTGCACGCCCGCATCGAACGTGGCCAATTGCTGCACGGCAACGGCTTCAATCAGCCCCGCCTGGTAGAGTTGCGACACGAGTTGCGAAGCGCCGTGGTAACGCAACCCGCCCGCATGGATGCCGGCGGGCACGAAATCGTGGCCGAGGGTGTACATCTTCATCAAGGGCGTAAAACCGGAAGCATCGCCAAAATCGTAGGTATAGCTGCCCTTGGTAAGGCTGGGGCAGGAACTCGGCTCCACCGCGATCGCCCGAAGGTTCGACGCGCGCTTGTCGCCCGCCGCCTTGTCGCCGAGAAACGGAAACGCGATACCGCCAAAGCTGGAGCCGCCGCCACAGGGCGCAATTACCACATCCGGGTAGAGACCGATCTTTTCGAGTTGCTTTTTCGCCTCCTGCCCGATGATGCTCTGGTGCACCACGACATGGTTCAGCACGGAACCGAGCGAGTAATTGGTGTCGACACGGCACGCCGCTTCTTCCACCGCCTCGGAAATGGCGATGCCAAGTGAACCGGGAGTCTCCGGCGTTGCAGCCAGTATCCCGCGCCCACACTCCGTCATGGAAGAAGGACTGGAGAAGACTTCCGCCCCCCAGGTTTGCATCATGATCCGCCGGTACGGTTTCTGCTCGTAACTGACCCTGACCATGTAGATGCGTACTTCCAGCCCGAACATCTGTCCGGCCAGCGCCAGCGACGAACCCCACTGCCCCGCGCCCGTCTCAGTAGTCAGTCGACTGATGCCCGCCTCGCGGTTGTAATACGCCTGCGGCACGGCAGAATTGGGTTTGTGCGAGCCGGTGGGCGAAACACCTTCGTACTTGAAGAAAATTTTCGCCGGCGTCCCGAGCGCCTGTTCCAACCGCACCGCGCGCACCAGCGGGCTGGGCCGCCAAAGACGGAAAATCTCGCGGACTTCATACGGAATTTCGATCCAACGTTCCCTGCTCATCTCCTGCTCGACAATCGCCGACGGAAAGATCACCTCCAGTTGTTCGGCTTGCGCAACCGATCCATCCGGCAGGAGCGACGGCGCAGGCGGCGCAGGCAGATCGGCGGCGATGTTGTACCAATGCGTAGGGATTTCGTGGGCTTCGAGCAGGATACGAGTGGATTCCATGACGGGGTTCCGGAAAAGGAGCATGAAAAAACCTGTATCGTACCATCACCGCTCGGTCGGGGTTTCGTCGAGCGTCGAACAAATAGTTGCACCCTAACAGGTTGCTCAAAAACCCTGCGAGTACGCACAGGTCGGCGAAGCCCCACCGTCATTCTGCGCGATGACACACCGCCTCTATACGGTTGCCAAACGGGTCGTATAGGAATGCGCCGAAGTAGTTGGCGTGATATTGCGGACGGAGGCCGGGTGCACCATTGTCCTTGCCACCATTAGCGAGACCAGCGGAATAAAAGGCAGCGACTTGCGCTCTGGTGGTTGCTTTGAAACACCAGTGGCGTCTTTCGTCAAAATTGGCCTCAGCGGACTCATAAACCGCCAAGCAAGAATGAAAGTCTTCAATATCGTTGCATCGCACGCCATAGCCCAGCGCGCCGGGACGATCATAGACTTTGACGACACCTAGCGTGCTCATCACAGCGTCGTAAAACGGGCGGGCAGTTTCGGTACTTGGAACAGAAATGGATACGTGATCGAGTACAAGCATAGAATGGCCTAACGTTTATGATAACCGGCAGCCCCGCTATAGCAGGGCTATCCAGCGCGCGAAGCGCGCGGGGTTGAGCATGTTGTTAGGACGCTTGGCGAAACCGAACACACGCTCAACCGAACGCACAACCCGCAAAGCATACCACCGTCAGTTGTAGAATGTGTTATACATGATAGAATGAAACCAGGATGATTTCAGAGGTATGGCGATGGGTGATTGTTCAACGTCTGCAGAACGACAGGAACATAAGTCAGGTTCATTACATTTGACCAATCCTGAAATCCATCCATACGCCTGTTGGCGTTACAAAACCTGTCTGGGTGCGCGGCTGAACAAGTTTGGGGGTAGGATGTTTTTGGCTACCGGTGATTTCATACGGAATTATCGAGACATGCGAGAGGCCAATACAATCGGGGGTGACAAGTATTTCCACTGTAAAGCGAATTGTGAAGCATCGAAACGCGGTGCATATGGAAAGTGGACGGCAGAGAAGCTTTCAAATGGTCGTGAGTGGTTCGATCAAAATATAAA
>WRNU01000105.1 GCA_009776435.1 Betaproteobacteria bacterium
AAACCTTGCTGGAACGTTTCCGCTCGCTCTCCGCGTGCCAGCGACACCTGGTTGCGGAACTGGTGGCACAACTCGCGCTGGATTGGGCAATGGGACGCAACGCCGATTCCAAATCCTGACTGAGCTTGCGCATCATGGCCCCGATGATGAGCATCGGGCGTGAAGACCTGGCCGAATGCGGCGACGGTGTCGTTGCGATCCACGCGATTACAACTCGCTCGCCACCCCTCCACAGGAGGGGAATTGCCCCGGCACTTCGCGCCATCCCGCAGGCTTCGGCCAAGGGTTCGCACTCACCCCTCAAGATTCGAGCACGTAGGTTCCCGGCGCGGGCGCAAGCTGCGGGAATTGCTCGTTGTCTGCGGGCCTCGCATCCACCAGTTCTCCGGCGCGCGGCTTGAGCCACGCCATCCAGTCCGGCCACCAGCTTCCCTCATGGGCGCTTGCCTGCTCTCTCCAGAATTCGGCACTCTCGGAACGATGCCGTACATCATTGACCCAGTAGCGACGCTTGGGCGGAGACACCACCGGGTTGACGATGGCGAGGATATGCCCGGAGCTGGAGAGCACGAAACGTTTCGGGCCGACGACAAAATTGTTGACCCGATAGGTCTGCGCCCACGGCGCAATATGATCGTCGATGGCGGAAACCGAATACAGGGGTTGAACGATACGCCCCAGGTCGATGGGCTCTCCAGCCACCGTCAGCGCATCGTCGTGAATCAGCCGGTTGTGCAGATACAGTTCGTTCAAATACCATGAATGCATGGCATACGGCATGCGCGTGGTATCCATGTTCCAGTACAGTACATCGAACGGCGCGGGTTTCTCGCCATACAGCCAGCCATGCACGACATACGACCAGATCAGGCTGTTGGAGCGCAACAGGCGAAAGGCCGAAGCCATCTGGTTGCCTTCGAGATAGCCCTTTTTGCTCATGCTGTCGATCAGGTAACGGATACTGGACTTGTCGATGAAAACCTCGATGTCGCCCGGCTTGTGGAAATCGACCAGGGTCGTAAAGAGCGTCCAATCGGCCACCGGAACTGCGTCCTTGGCATAGCGCCTGTTGGCCCAGGCCATGTAGATCGAAAGCGCGGTTCCCCCGATGCAATAGCCCGCCGCATGAACCCTGTCCGCGCCGGTAAACTTGCGCGCCACGTCGATGATGGTCTGCACCCCCTCGGTCAGATAATCATCGAACGAACAATCGTGCATCGACGCATCGGGGTTCTTCCAACTCGTGACGAACACATCCAGCCCCTGATCGAGCAGATAACGAACCATGCTCTTCTTCGGCGTGAGGTCGAGAACGTAGAACTTGTTGATCCACGGCGTGATGATCACCACCGGCTCCGCGTGAATCCTGGCTTGCGTCGGTGTGTAATGAATGACTTCGAGCAGGCGATTGCGAAAAATCACCGCACCCGGCGTCGTCGCAAGATTTTCCCCAACGTGAAAATCCCTGGGGTCCGTCATGCGCACCATGCCCGCGTTCAGATCGGCAAGAAAATTCTGGAATCCCTTGTAAAGACTTTCTCCACGGGAATCAATCATCTTGCGCATGGCCGTCGGATTCGTAAACAGGAAGTTGGTGGGCGCCACCGCATTAAGCCACTTGCGCCACCAGAACGCGGCGCGACGGCGCTCTTTCCCGTTCAGCCCCGGCGTGTCGTAGAGCATGTCCTGCATGTTGTGGGTATAGGCCAGATACCATTCCTTGACCAAATCCCACGAAGCCGATTCCGTCCATACGGGATCGGAAAACCGGAGGTCGTCCGGGTGTGGGCTGATGGGATCAACACTGGGCAGCCCAAACATACGGTTCATCGTATGAAGCTGCAATCTCCACAAATCGGTGGAAAGGTTGACGCAACGCTGCGCAAGCTCCTGCGGGTGAACCAACCAGGCCATCTGCGCGTGCACGATGGGCGCGCTCATGCCCAACGGATCAATGGCTCCCTCGATCCCGGCATGCAGGCTGTGCATGCTTCTTTTGATCTCTTTTTTAGGGTCGAAATCAAAAGCTTTCGGATGATGTGTGGTCCTGCCCCGCCGTCCCGATTCCGGTGCGCCTTCTCTTGTCATGACGGATCTCCCCATTTTCCGCTTCTAACGTTGGATTCCAGCAAGTGATGCAAACGCTTCCGGATGATGATAACGCCATCCAACCGATGGAAACGCTTCCAATCGATAACCTGCTCGTGACCAATTTCCTCGGGGCTACCAAATATCCGGACAATGGCCGGGATACGAAAACGAAGCAACTCTTACTATAATCAGGCATCGTAAACAGGAGGAGGGATGCACGATGTTCAAACATGTTCTCGTACCCACAGACGGATCACCGCTCTCCGAGACCGCCGTAACCCATTCCATCGCCTTCGCCAGGGAAATCGGCGCGCGACTGACCTTTTTCTACTCGCAACCCGATTTTCCGATGCCCATCTACGGAGAAGGCGCCTTGATCGATCCGACGACTCCGGAACAATTTGCCCAGTCTGCAGAACAGGAAGCCCAACGCATCCTGGATCGCGCCAGGGACGAAGCCGAAGCCTCCAATGTTCCTGCCGACACAGATACGCAGATCAGCGAAACGCCCTATGAAGCCATTATCGCCGCAGCAGACCGGCATGGGTGCGATCTGATTTTCATGGCCTCTCACGGCCGTCGCGGCATCGTCGGGCTGCTTTTGGGCAGCGAAACCCAAAGAGTGCTGACTCACAGCAAAACGCCGGTACTCGTCTATCGTTGATTTTTCCTGCAATCCACGAAAGCAAACGGCCCGAAAAAATCGGGCCGTTTGCCGGGAACGACGAAAACATCGAATCAAGCCTTGGCGTTGCTCCGCTCACGTTGTTGCCGGGCAGCATTGCGCTCATCTTCCGCCATGCGGTTTGAAAAAAACCGCATGAAGAAAACGCCCATGACAATGACGAAAACAATGGTAAACACACTGAGCAACCCGATCGTGGTCGAGAACAATTCCATAATAGCTTCCATAGCAGAACTCCTCCTTCAAAAATCTATGAATCGGACGGCCTGAGCGATTCGGCCGGATTGATGCGACCCGAGTGAAACGGCTCAATCGATACCTCCGTCTCCATCGGAATGTTGGCGTCCCCGGTCATGCTCCATGCTCGGGTCTCATCCTCCAATTGAAACTGCCAGCGGCTGGCGTGCAGGGGCTTGATCGGCCCTGAATACACACCATCCTCCCCCCTTTGCAGCAACACGATCTGATCGAACCTGTCCTGAGTGGGGTGGATGATGTTCAAACGAAGCACTGCGGGCAAATCCTTCTCCTGCGTGGCGGACAGTTTGATGCTCAACGTGTCCTCACGCACCGTTGCATGCGCCGACAACCCCAGGCTCTGCGCCTGTCTGAATCTCTCGACGCGTAGCTCGACTCCCTTGCCGTCCTTGGCATAATCACCCGCCACGATGCTGTCAACCTCCCAGACATTGGCAATGACGTACAAGGCGATGCCCACTACCACAGAAACCGCAGGCAATCCGAACAGGAACCACGGCCAGCCGTGCCTATACCAGGGCTGATTGTCAAGCGTTTGAGAACCTACTGACATTCAATCTCTTCCTTACTTTAGTTGGGATACAGGAAAACCGCTTTTTCGCGCCGCTTCACACCGGGATCGTCTTTGGAGACGACCTCGAAGTAAATCCGGTTCGACCCCGGTTGACCGCTTCCCCTGGGAATCATCACCTCTATGTTCACTTCCAGGTTTTCTGTCGGTTCGGCCGTAACCTGGTTACCGCTCGTGATCCGCTTGCTGTCACCCAGGCGTATTCCTTCCGGGCCATCCACACTAACAACGAAAGTCCGTTGCGTCTCAGCCATATTCATGATCTTCAGCAGGTAATCATTTACAACCATATCGCCTTGCACCCGCCCGAGCGAAGGATCACGAATAACGCCGACCCGTAACGGTATCCTTGTCGCCAGTCCCCAAATGAAGGCGGCGATGATCCCGAACAGGATCGTCCCGTAAATCAGGGTGCGCAACCGCAACACATGACGGAGAATTTCCGAGGCTCCCCATCCACGTTCCAGCGCATGCTCGGTCGTGTAACGCACCAGTCCGCGCGGCAGACTGAGCTTGTCCATGACGATGTCGCAGGCATCGATACAGGCCGCGCAACCGATACATTCGTACTGCAAGCCGTCGCGGATGTCGATGCCGGTCGGACACACCTGGACGCAGATCCCGCAATCGACACAGTCGCCCCTGCCTGCCGGGTCTTCTCCCCTGCGGCGCAGGCTACGCGGCTCGCCACGGGCCGCGTCGTAAGTGATTATCAGCGTGTCCGGGTCGAACATGACCGACTGGAAACGCGCATACGGGCACATGTACAGGCACACCTGTTCACGCAGGAGAGCCGCAAGCACAAAGGTAAAAGCAGCGTAGAAGAACAGCCAGAACGTCTCCCAGGGACCGAATCCGAAAGTCAGAAGCGACGCCAGCAAACCTTCCGATCCTTTCAAAGGCGAAAACCACGCGACGAACGTAAAGCCCGTCCATAGCGCAAACGCAGCCCAAACCGCGTACTTGGCCGACTTGAGCGCAAGCTTGCGCCCACTCATCGGCGCCTTGTCGAGCTTGGCTCGTGCGGTATGATCGCCCTCGATTTTCTCCTCGATCCAGAGGAATATTTCTGTATAAACGGTTTGCGGACAGGCATAACCGCACCACAAACGCCCCGCAATGGCGGTAAAAAAGAATAGCGAATACGCTGAAACAATCAGCAATATGGACAGGAAAAGCACATCCTGCGGCCAGAACACCCAGCCGAAAATATAGAACTTGCGCTCAACCAGATGCAACAGCACGGCCTGACGGTCATTCCACGTCAGCCAGGGGAGCCCGAAAAAGATGATCTGGGTCAGCCACACCAGTATCCAGCGCCACCTGGCAAACCGGCCGGTCGTCGAGCGCACATAGAGCTTCTTGTGCGCTGCGTACAAGCTCCCCGATTCCGGTTCGCCTTCTTTCCCTGCGGGGGGCGAAACCGGAGCCGGAGCATCCGGAATCGGACTCTCCGGAAGCGAAGGAGCATCGGAACCGGGGTCACTCATGGCGAAAAACTCCTACAGGCTGTTTGGGCAGCCCGACAAAACGCAAAAAAGCACCCTGCGAGAATGGACTCTCTACAGGGTGCTTTCGTCATGCTTACTTCTTGCTCAGGCTATACACATACGCAGCCAGGATGTGTATCTTGGCTTCGCTATCCGAAAGGAAATCCTTCCAGGCCGGCATGCGGCTTTCCAGGCTGCCTGGACCCGCATTACGCCCCTTGGTGATGCCTTCGATGATGGCTTCTTCGGTATTGTCATGCAACCAGACGTTATCGGTCAGATTGGGGGCGCCCAACGCGCCGAAAGCTTCTCCCATCGAGAGAGCGCCCTTTCCATCCGGACCATGACAAACCGTGCAATTGGCCGCGAAGACATCCTTGCCCCGCGTCGCGCGGTCACCATCCGCACTCAGGCCGGAAAGAGAACGCACATAGTTGGCCACGTCCTTTTTCTGTTCGTCACTGAGCGCAGTACCAAAGGGGGTCATCACCCCGGCACGACCATCCGTGATGGAAGCCTTGATGGTTTCCGGAGATCCGCCGAACAGCCAGTCATTGTCGGCTAGGTTCGGGTAGCCCTTGGACCCCTTGCCCTGCGAGCCATGGCACTGCGAGCAATAGGTCAGGAACAGACGCTGCCCCGTCTTCATTGCGGCATCGTCGGTTGCCAGAGCCTCCAGGGACACACCCAGATGCTTGCCCAGGTTATAGACACTTTTGGCGCTATCCATTTCCCTGGCGTACTCACTGCGCAAACCATTATCAGTCTCCGGTGTGCTCTTCCAGGTGCCGAATCCCGGATAGATCACGAGATAGGCGATTGAGAAAAAGATTGTCCCGAGGAACAGAACCAACCACCAGAGCGGTAACGGATTGTTGTATTCCCTGAGGTTTTCGTCCCACACATGCCCCTTCAATTGAGGAGCGCCCGATTGCTGCACCGTCCTGTTCGCAAGTAACAAGACGAGGCAGAGCAGAAGGCCAAACGCAACGATACCCGCTACGTACAAGCCCCAGAAATCGCCGATAAAGTCAGCCATTTGTCATTCCTTCCTGTCAGCCGGATGTGCCGGCAGATCATCATCAGTCAGAGGTAATTGCGCGGCTTCGTCAAATCCTGTCTTGGCGTGCCTGCTGTATGCCCAATAACAGATACACAGGAAACACAACAGACACATGACCATAACAATGATTCTCATTACTTCCATCGCTGCGCAACCCCCACTTTACTTCACGTTACTGAACGCCGAACCCAGCCCCTGGAGATAGGCAATCAGGGCGTCGAGCTCAGTCTTGCCGGAAATCTCCTGCGACGCATTCGCAATGACGTCATTGGAGTATGGCTTTTCACTGCCCGGATTGATGACCAGGTTCAGCGCCTCCATGTGAGCTCCAATGTCGACGCTGAGTTGCCGGTCAAGCCACGGGAATGCCGGCATGTTCGACTCGGGCACGACGTCGCGCGGATTGAGCAGGTGCTTACGATGCCACTCATCATCCCGGCGACCGCCGATACGCGCCAGATCAGGCCCGGTACGCTTGGACCCCCACTGGAAGGGATGGTCGTAGATGAACTCACCCGCGACGGAGAAGTGCCCATAGCGTTCGGTCTCGGCCCGGAACGGACGAATCATCTGCGAGTGGCAGTTGTAGCAGCCTTCCCGGATGTAGACGTAGCGACCAGCCAGGGCGAGCGCGCCGTAAGGTTTCACGTCGATCGCCTTCCCCTCGTGGTCGATCGCCTGAGTCGTCGACTTCTGGAAGAACAGCGGCACGATTTCCACGAGCCCGCCCACGCTGACGGCAAGCAACGTGAGGACGATGAGCAGGAATACGTTGCTCTCGATCGCATCATGTTTTGATTGAGCCATGTTTTTTCTCCGGCTTAAGCGTGAGCGGCGGCAGGAACCACCACCGGCGCGTTATAGGCTTTCTCACCGGCGATGGTCTTGATCATGTTGAAGAACATGATCAGCATGCCGAAGAGGAAGAGCGCACCCCCTGCGAGACGGATGAGCAAGAACGGCATTTTATCCTTCACGCTCTCGATGAAGCTGTACGACAGCGCGCCGTCGGGGTGGGTCGAGCGCCACATTACGCCTTCCATCACGCCAGCAATCCACATCGAAGCGACATAGAGCACGATGCCGATGGTCGCAATCCAGAAGTGGGTGTTGATGAGCTTGGTGCTGTACATCTCGGTCTTGCCGTAGAGGCGCGGCAGCAGGTAATAGGCTGCGCCGATCGAGATCATCGCCACCCAGCCCAGTGCGCCGGAGTGCACGTGGCCGATCGTCCATTCGGTGTAGTGCGACAGCGCGTTGACGCTCTTCACCGACATCATCGGACCCTCGAAGGTCGACATGCCGTAGAACGACAGCGAGGTGACGAGGAACTTCAGGATCGGATCGGTGCGCAGCTTGTGCCAGGCACCCGACAGGGTCATGATGCCGTTGATCATGCCGCCCCAGGAGGGCGCCAGCAGGACCAGTGAGAACAGCATGCCGACGGACTGCGCCCAGTCAGGCAGCGCGGTGTAGTGCAGGTGGTGCGGGCCGGCCCACATGTAGGTGAAGATCAGCGCCCAGAAGTGCACGACCGACAGGCGGTACGAATAGATCGGGCGATCGGCCTGCTTGGGCACGAAGTAGTACATGATGCCCAGGAAGCCCGCCGTCAGGAAGAAGCCCACCGCGTTGTGCCCATACCACCACTGGATCATCGCGTCCTGCACCCCGGCGTAGGCCGAGTAGGACTTCAGGGTCGTGAGGGGGAAAACCGGAATTTCTGCGCTGTTGACGATGTGCAGAAGGGCCACGGCGATGATCATGGCTCCGAAGAACCAGTTCGACACGTAGATGTGAGACACCTTGCGGATCGCTATCGTGCCGAAGAACACGACCGCGTAGCCCACCCAGGCCACAGCGATCATGATGTCGATCGGCCATTCGAGTTCGGCGTATTCCTTGCCGGTCGTGAAACCAAGAGGAAGGGAGAGGGCAGCGCAGACAATGATCAGTTGCCAGAGCCAGAAGACGAAGGAAGCCAGTCCCGGCGCGAACAGTTTCGTATGACAGGTTCGTTGCACGGAATATAACGACGTTGCAAACAGGGCGCAACCACCGAACGCAAAAATCACCGCGTTGGTATGGAGCGGACGCAACCTGCCATATTGCAGGATTTCGTGCAGGTTCAGTTCAGGCAATATAAGCTGTGCCGCGATGATTACACCGACAAGCATGCCCACTATGCCCCATACCACCGTCATGATGGTAAACTGGCGCACGACTTTGTAATCGTAAGTCGTTTGCGATTGCATGTGAAGTCACCTCTTGGTTAAAAAAAAATCCTTCTTTGTACAACGAACGTCTCCAAGAACGGCGAGGCGCTGTTCTCGTCGGCTGAAGAATACCCGTGAGCCGAATCTACAATTTGATACAGATCAAACTGTAGAAGTGTCCATTCTAGTGCATTTCGTCACGGACATGTAAGCCCGACAATGGGTACCGGCGTTTTTGCATGCTGAACGAAGGAAGGCGCAAACAGTAAAAAAAAAGGGTGCGCATGCGCGCACCCCCAACCCCAACAGAGAGACAATCCTTGCGAGATGGCCGGAACCAGTCAGGAAAACCCGACTGTCTCGTCTGATTACCATGCAGTATGCCCTGTTCCTTTTTCGTTCGTTTGACACAGGTCAAAGCAAACGCTTGTTGTCCGTGCTGCTCCGTGAATTTCAATGGCATATCATGAAGGGAAACGCGCCCCAGGTGAATGCAGAATGTAGCTTGGATAAGCGAAGCGCCATCCGGAGCCGACATCACTTTTCCCTCGACGTTCCGGCGCCTTCTTCTTCCCCGCGTCCAGGCTCATCCCGGTCGTCGAACAGGATGCGATACGCCGGGCCTTCGAGATCGTCGAACTGTCCGGAACGCAGCGACCACCAGAACACCGCGCCGATGACGAAGACCAGCAGCAACGAAATCGGAATCAACAGGTAAAGACTCTCCTCCATTTTTTCCTCACTCCCGGCCTCGCCGTTGCAGGCGCAGCGCGTTGAGAACCACCAGTAGCGAACTGCCGGCCATGCCGACGCCCGCTATAAGGGGCGTCACCCACCCCATCATTGCCAACGGCACGACGGACAGATTGTACGCAAACGACCACCATAGGTTCTGCCGGATGATCCACAAGGTTTTCCGGGCCAGACCGGCGCCGTCGCCGAGCCTGGCGAAATTTTCGCCGAGCAGCACGATGTCGGCCTGATTGCGGGCGAGATCGGTTCCGCTGCCCATCGCCACCGAAACATGCGCCTGCGCCAGCACCGGCGCGTCGTTTACGCCGTCGCCGAACATCGTCACCACTTTGGCCGGGTCTTCCTGCAGGCGGGCGATGAATGCCTGCTTGTCCTGCGGCGTCATGGCGCCATGCACATCGGAGATTCCCAGTCGCTCCCCGACCGCCGCCACGGCCGTCGGCGCGTCGCCCGAGAGGATCGTCACCGGAATCCCCGCCGCCACGAGTTGGCGGACGTAATCCGCCGCCGCCGGACGCAGGGCATCGGCAAAGCGAAACAGCCCCAGCCAGCCGTGTTCATCGGCAAGCGCGATCACCGTTCCGGTTTTCAGTTCCATCCCGGCGACTTCGACCGGCACCGACAGCCCAGCGCGCTCGGCAACGAAATCCGGACGACCGATCCACACCGCCCCGCCGCTGTATCGCCCGCTCATTCCATGCCCCGTCACTGCGGTGACATCGCTGACCGCGACCGGCGGC
>WRNU01000106.1 GCA_009776435.1 Betaproteobacteria bacterium
AGGACGCGCGCACGCTGGAGCGCCGCATCCGCGCGATGGAAGAGTGGATTGCCGGGGGAGAATTGATCCAGCCCGACGACGATGCCGAATACGCTGCAATCATCGAGATCGACCTCGCCGACATTGCCGAACCCATCGTGGCCTGTCCCAACGACCCGGATGACGTAAAACTTCTCTCCGAAGTTGCGGGCGACAAGATCGACGAAGTGTTCATCGGCTCTTGCATGACCAACATCGGTCATTTCCGCGCTGCCGGCAAAGTGCTCGACGGCAGGACCGACCTGCCTGTGCGGCTCTGGATTGCTCCGCCCACCCGGATGGATGCCATGATTCTCAACGAAGAAGGCTATTACGGTGTGCTGGGCCGTGCCGGGGCGCGGCTGGAAATGCCCGGATGCAGTCTGTGCATGGGCAATCAGGCGCAGATCAAGAAGGGCAGCACCGCAATGTCGACCTCCACCCGCAACTTCCCCAACCGGCTGGGACTGGATACGCGCGTCTATCTCGGTTCCGCCGAACTTGCCGCCGTCTGCGCGCTCCTGGGCCGGATTCCGACATCGGCCGAGTATCTGGAGCAGGTTGCCGTGGTCAACAAGGAAGCGGCGGATATCTACCGCTACATGAACTTCGACCAGATTCCGCAGTTCGTCGAAATGGCAGAATGAGTTGAGGTTTGACGCCTAAAAAGGCTAAAAGTCGCAGTTGAACAATACTTCAAGACCCCCGTCGTTTATGACGGGGGTTTTTTGTCGACTGATTCCGGAATCTCCGAAAATGAATCGTGAATTTTTCCGGTTTTTGAATGTGGATGTTTTCACATTCGTTCGTATTATCCGAAGCCGTTCCAGGCAGTTTGTGCAACCATGAACGTGTGCTCTATGGAGATAATTGTCGTATTTGCAGTTAATTGCAATATGTGAAATATTTCCATTTCAGACATTAAAAATACGTCGTTGTGCCATGCAGAGGCCATCGTGCAGGTGTGGATTCAACGGTAAAAAGGTTCATGGCGAGAGCCATGCGGGCAAATCGAGAGAGCAACCCAACCGCGAGAGAACCAAAAATGTTTCAACCTCCAACTACCGAACCATGCCTAGAGGGATCAGGCCGCTGTGATTCTTCCCCTGCGGGTACCGAATCACTGTCCCCCAGTCCTTATTATCTCGTGCGCTCCAACATGCCTGGCTTGTGCTTCGAGATCGAGAACCCGGATACGGAACTCCCGGTGGTGAGTTTCGAGTTCGAGGAAGAGTGAAGCTGCCAGGGGTGGCTTGCACGTAACAGACCAAAGGTAAAAAGGCCGAATCCGCACCATGCGGATTCGGCCTTTCCGATTACTGGAAGAGTGTTGATCAGGTAGCTTTCTTCACCCACCCCATCGGCTTGCCAAGGGGCAGGATTTGACGACCGAAGAAGCTGTTCAGGAAGATTGCCCCGGAGGCGTAGAAGCCCAACAGGGAAATGATCAATTCCGACCATCCGGCTATGGGGCTGAAGAAGTCCGGGTTGATTCCAAGAAGCTGGAGTCCGAGTGCGCCGAGAAGCACGACGATCAGTGCCAGAATGATGCCGAACACCTTGTTGACCTCGAAGGCGGCCACGGTGATGAAAGCGCTGAAAACCATGAAGCCGAGGCAGGCATATCCGAACTGGCGAAGATCGGCATTTTCAGGAACTGGGCCGAAAAAGCCATTTGCAATGACCCATGTGAATGCAACGGCCATCCAGAAAAGGCCAAAAGCGCCCAAAACGATAGCGCCAAAGTAACTGTTGCGTTTGAAATCGAGGTTGGCAGCCCACAATTGAGCAAAGGAGCCGAGGAAGAGCGCCCACGGCATCACGTAGACGGTACCATCCGTCCAGTGCAATTTATTGGATGCAGCGACGAACGTGATGACAGAAAGACCGAAAACGCCCAGCGCGGTCGGGTCGGCATTGACGATCTTGGTTTCTTGAATTTGAGACATGTTGACGCCTCCGTTGTGGTGATGGATGAATGCCCAGCGATCAAGTCGGCACATGTCACAGAGCCACATGTCAAAAATCGATCAACTGTGTATTTGAGCCTAGCACGGGCAATAGGTTTTGTGAACGGAGGAACGCCTGTCCAGGGAAGCCTGCGGCTGCGGAAGACGATCGAAGCCGGTTCCGGCGGAGGGCCGGAACCGACAGTGCTGCGATGAAGTTCAGGCGACGGCCTTCCGTCTTTGTTGCGTAATCTTCATTGCCACGAAGGAGAGCGCAAGACCGGCAAGGGCCAGACAGCCAGCGATGACGAAGGCCATGGTGTAATCGCCGTTACTCGCTTCCTTGATTCTCGTGCCCAGTTGCGGGCCCAGGGTGCCGCCGACACCGTAGGCGAAGAAGATGATGCCGTAGTTCATGCCCAGGTTCTTGGAACCGAAGGCTTCCGCCGTAATGGAGGGGAAGCAGCCCATGACGCCGCCGAAGCAGAGCACCACACTCACGAGCACCACGATGTACAGCCCATAGCTCGTCACCTGGGTCATGCCCAGCATCGCCAGCGCGGTAATGGCAAACATCATGTAGAGCACGTTGAAACGGCCCATCTTGTCCGAAACCCAGCCCCAGAACAGACGTCCGCCCGTATTGGAAGCTGCCATGATGAACACGGCGGTAGCAGCCATGATTTCGGTCGCGTGAGTCACTTCCAGGGCAATGGGCTTGGTGAGCACCATGAACATGAGTCCGGATACGCAACCGATGGTGTAGACGACGAAAAGAACGTAGAACAGGGGATCAACGAGCATCTCTTTCCAGTCCTTGTCGACGGAGGCCGGAGCGGCGCTGCCCGCCGCTGCAGCCGGAGGCGTCCATCCGGGGGGAGCAAAACCAGCCGGGGCGGTCTTGACCTGGGTCACACAAAGAGTAATCAGCACCAGGTAGGCCACGCCGAACATCTTGAAGATATCCTGAACCGGATAGTGCTGCAAAAGCCATTGCACGAGATACACGCTGAACATTGCGCCGGAGGCAAAGCCCGCCACAACAAGACCGGAAGCAAGCCCCCGTTTGTCCGGGAAGAACTTCACGGTGTTGGCGACGGTACAGGCGTAGATGGTGCCGATGCCTATGCCGCCCAGAACGCCGTAAGTCAGATACAGCATGTACAGGTTGGTGACGAAGCTCGTCAGGAATATGGCTACTCCGAAAATGAGGCCGCCTACGAAAATCACCTTCTTGGGCCCGATGGTGTCTTGAAACTTGCCCGCGACGATCATGGCAAGGGGAATGACGAGCGTAGCAATGGAGAAGGCCAGAGCTATCTCGGAGGCTTCCGCGTCCAGAATTTGCCTCAAAGGTGCCACGTACACGCTAAAGGCGTAAAGGGCTGTCCCCAAGCAGATGTTGATTGCGATGCAGGCTAAAAGAATCAGCCAGCGGTTAGGGGTGTTTTCGGATGTCATGGTGTCTCCTTGGTGTTTTGGTGGCACGAAAACAGATGCGTCACCGTCAAAGGCGGCATCGTCACGCCAAGGATACAATGATTGACATGGGCTTGGCGCTGAATTTGCTAATGGTGCATGGGGCGACGCCAAGGGGCGCGTGACGGTATGCAAAAAACGAAATACTTGCGCGGGGCTGATCAAAAGCGTTTGCGGTAAGCGATTTTGCTGGACTTGCATTAAACTGCGCCATGCTCACGCTATTTGTTTTTCCACCAGCGCCATGGATGACCGGGTGATCGATTCCGCGCCGCCTGCCGTGCGCGGATTCCTGCTGGTCCTGGTTGTGTGCCTGCACGTTGCCGGTGCGGCGGCTTTGTCGCGTATGTCATGGGCCTCAGAACTCGGTGAGGAGCGTGCTGTTCTGCGGGCAAGCTGGATTGAAGACGCTCCCTCACTCTCGCCGCCGTCGGCCTCGATACAAGCAGCCGAGCCGCTTTCCGCTCCACAGTCGTCCCTGGCTCCCAGGCGCTCCGCGCAAGAGCCGGAGCGTCGGACGCGCTCCGAGGCTCCAGCGCCCCTGCAACTCCCGGCAGTACAGCCTGCTCCGGAGGATATCCCGCCCGCCGTTGCAGCCGAACCTGTCGCCTCGGAGGACCCGGATCCGCGCACCGACATTTCCACCACCATGGCGGCACTGGCGGCGGGTGAAACGGTTGCCGGGGAAACGGCTGGTGGAGAAGGGGAAAACAGGGGTGAAGAAGGGAGGCAGAGCGGGGATTATGTCGGCCCCAATTTCAACGTGAGTTATTTTTCCAACCCGGAGCCGGACTATCCGTCCGCGTCGCGCCGCTTGCGCGAACAGGGTTTGGTAAAGCTGCGTGTCCATGTCACGGTGGAAGGGCGCGCGGGCGAGGTGACGCTGCACACGAGCAGCGGCTTCGATCGGCTGGACAGGGCGGCGCTCGATGCCGTGAAACGCTGGCGGTTCCGGCCGGCGCGACGGGCCGGAACGCCTGTCGCGGGTTGGGTGGTCGTGCCGGTTCGGTTTGAATTACATGGTTGATGGAACGCAATATGGCTGAATCTTCCCAGGGCTTTGCTCACTTTCTGGCACAGACGGATGCCGTCGGACTCTGTGTTTTGGCGATTCTGACGGCGATGTCGTTTCTGTCGTGGTATCTGATCGTCGTCAAGCTATGGCGCACCGTCGTGATTCGTGTGCGGAGCCGGGCTTTCATTGCGGATTTTCGGCGGGTGCACCACCTCGTCGATGCAGAACGCTTGCAGATTGCCACGGGCGGGAACAATCCCTTTGCGCGTCTCCTGGGCGAAGGATTCCAGGCGTGCCAGTCCCTGCGAGAAACCGATGGCACCCGGAAAACGGAGGGGCCGGGGTTCGAGGTCGCTTCGCCCGACGATTACGTCAGTGCCGCGCTTGCGCATGGCGTCGCCAGGGAAGCGAGCCGGATGGAAAGCGGCATGACATCGTTGGCCTCCATTGCCTCGACGGCGCCCTTCGTGGGGCTCTTTGGCACGGTATGGGGCATTTTCCATGCCCTGCAAGGCATTGCGTCCTCGGCGCAGGCGAGTCTCGACAAGGTGGCGGGGCCGGTCGGGGAGGCGCTCATCATGACCGCCTGCGGCCTGTTCGTTTCCATTCCCGCCTTGCTGGCCTACAACGCCTTCACACGCCTGAACCGCAATTTGATCGGGGAACTGGAACGCTTCGCGCATTCGGTATTCGGCCTGTTGGGGTTGGGATTGGCAATGGGAGGCGCGACTCCGGGCGAGTCGCAGGTCGTCGAACTCTCCACCGTGACGGGGCGAGCGGACGGCGCGAAGGCGAAGGCAGAAGGAGCGCGCTAAAGACATGGCTTTTCATCCCCGGATCGAGCACGACGCGCTACGGGCGGAAATCAACATGATCCCGCTCATCGATGTGATGCTGGTGCTGCTCATCATCTTCATCATCGCCGCGCCGCTGCTGACCCACGCCGTCAGGATCGACCTGCCCGTGGCCGATAGCGCCGTGGTGGACATGAAGCCGGAAACCATCCAGCTTGGCATCAAGGCCGATGGACGGTTTCTATGGAACGGCGATTTCGTTGAAGAGGCGATGCTGGAGGCTCTGATGCGAGAGGCGGGTGGCCGTGTGCCGCTTCCGGAGCTTCATCTCCAGGTCGACGCGACGGCGCCTTACGAATTCGTGGCGCGCGCGATGGCGCGGGCATCCCGCGCGGGGCTGGAAAAAATCGGCTTCGTCAGCAAGCCTGAAGAATGAGGCTTTCCCAGGTTTACTTTTTGTGCGGTCGCCGAGAGCCGAAAACGCGAGGCGGCGGGGTGGCCCGCAAGGGCTGGGGTTCCGTGTCCTCCGGCAGGACGACGTTGACCTCCATCACTTCGTAGTTTTCCTGTCTGCTGAACTGGATGTTGATGGCGTCGGGATCGACCTTGACGTATTTCGAGATGACCTGGAGCAGTTCATCCTTCATGGCCGGNATGTAGTCCGTCCGTCCGGAATTCGATGCNCGCTCGTGCGCGATCAGGATCGCCAGCCGGTTCTTGGCAATGGCNGCCGTTTTCTTTCTTTCGCCGAAGAGACGAGCAAGAAATGACATGTTACTTGCCTCCGAACAGGCGCTTGAAGAAGCCGGGTCTCTCGAAATTGACGAAACGCAACGGGCGCTGTTCGCCAAGGAACCGGGAAACGACGTCGCTGTAGGATTCCGCGATGTCCGAACCCGTGAGGTGGATGGCGGGAATGCCCTGGTTGGAAGCGTGGAGCACGGATTCGGATTCGGGAATGACCCCGAGCAGCGGAATGCGCAAAAGCTCCTGTACGTCCTTGTATGACAGCATTTCTCCGTTTTCGACGCGCTTGGGGGCGTAACGGGTGAGCAACAGATGCTCCTTGACGGGGTCGTTGCCTTCGCGCGCGCGCCGGGACTTCGATTGCAGGATACCGAGAATGCGATCGGAATCGCGCACCGAGGAAACCTCGGGGTTGGTGGTGATGATGGCCTCATCGGCAAAGGTGAGCGCCATGACCGCGCCGTGTTCGATCCCGGCGGGCGAGTCGCAGACCGCGAAATCGAAGCCCATGCTCTCGAGTTCCTTGAAGATGGTCTCGATGCCTTCTTCGGTGAGGGCTTCCTTGTTGCGCGTCTGCGAGGCGGGCAGGATGAAAAGGTTGTCGTTGTCGCAGTGCTTGTCCTTGATGAGCGCCTGATGGAGCTTGGCCTCGTTGTGAATGACNTTGATGAGGTCATAGACCACGCGCCGCTCGCANCCCATGATGAGATCGAGATTGCGNAGNCCGACATCGAAGTCGATGACCGCTGTCTTGAAGCCGCGCAAGGCCAGCCCCGAAGCGAATGCCGCGCTGGTGGTGGTCTTTCCAACCCCGCCTTTGCCGGAAGTAACGACGATGACTCTCACTTTTTCCCCTTGAATGGTTAAGATCGTTTCAGTTGATCTGGAGCGGCTCGATGACGATGGATTGATTCTTGGCTGAAGCTTTCAAGCGAACGACGACCGCATGGCCCGCGATGCTTGCAGGCACGCCGCGTTCAAAAGTACGGTAAATGCCGGCGACTGCAACCAGTTCCGGCCCGAAGCAGGTTGCAATGATACGCGCGTTGGCATCGCCGCGCGCCCCTGCAAGCGCACGGCCCGCCAGGGGGCCGAAGCAATGGATGTTGCCGTCGGCGATGACTTCCGATCCGGGGCTGACGCCGCCGAGCAGCACGAGATCCCCCCCTTGTGCGTAGATTTGCTGTCCCGATCGCACGAAGCGGTCGATGTACAGGGTGCTGGCTGTCGGGCCGGAATCCGTTGCGGGTTCCGGTGTTTCTCTGCTTGCGGCAGGCGTCTCCGGCGACTGGGGGCGTTTTTCTACCGTCGCCGATACGTCGTCGAGTACCGCCAGGCCGATGCGCCGCGCCCCTGCGAGATGCGTCTCTTCGGCCAGGCCGCGTATTCCGATTGGTTGCAGGCGGTAACGCCGCAGCAGCGACAGCAACCCGTTCCAGTCGATGCGATCAAGCACATCGATCTCGGAAAAATCGAGGATGACCGGTTCCTGGCCGAACGTGTCTGGCCGCCCGCCGAGCATCTTGTGCAATTCATCGGCCAGTCCGGCAGGGTCGACACGGTTCAGCAAAACAAGAATCACACCCAGATTCATGTTGTGGAATTCGATCGACCGGGCGGAGACTGAACGTGACATGGGCGCAACAATATATGATTAAACCCGACAAGTCTAATGCTGAGGCTGTTTTACGGCAAGGCTCAAGACAAACCGTGTGAATGCGAACCAGCCCTTGGGGAACCTCTGCATAACTTTGCACCCGCCGCTTGTCATCCTGCGCGAAGTCGCAGGATCCATGCGGTGTGTGGATTGCAGCGACTTCGCTTCGCCATGCGCTGCCAGGAGGGGTTGTGCAGGCGTTCCTTCAGGGAAGGGTTTCGGGCAGCGAACGGAGTCCATGCTCGCTGCCCGGCGAGCTATCTGGCGCGCATCCATGCCCGTGCCGTGTCCAGCATCCGGCAGGAGTAGCCCCATTCGTTGTCGTACCAGGCCAGCACCTTGACCAGTGTTTCTCCGTTTGCGCCCGTCAGTATGCGCGTTTGCGTGGCATCGAACGTGGAGGAGACCGAGGTGTGGTTGAAGTCCGACGACACCAGCGGATCGTGGTTGACCGCGAGGATACCGTTCAGCGGGCCGTTGGCGGCGGCGGTCATCAGCGCGTTGATTTCTTCTATCGTCGTGGCGCGCTCCGGGGTGAAGGTCAGGTCGACGAGCGAGACGTTCAGCGTCGGAACCCGTAGCGCGAAACCGTCGAATTTCCCCTTGAGTTGCGGCAATACCAGCCCCACCGCCTGGGCCGCGCCGGTCTTGGTCGGGATGATGTTGGCCGCTGCGGTGCGCGCCCGGCGCAAATCCGTGTGAAACCCATCGACCGTTACCTGATCGTTCGTGTAGGCATGCACGGTGGTCATCAACCCCTGCCGGATGCCGACGGACTCGGAGAGCACCTTGGCGAGCGGGGCGAGGCAATTGGTGGTGCAGGAAGCGTTGGAGACGACCGTCATCGTGGACGTGAGCACGTTCTCATTGACGCCATAGACGACCGTTGCGTCCACGTCGTTGCCGCCCGGTGCGGAGATGAGCACCTTTTTTGCGCCCCGTTCCAGCATGGCCTGCGCCTTTTCCTTGCTCGTGTAAGCGCCGGTGCATTCCAGCAGCACTTCCACGTCATGTTGCGCCCAGTTGATGTCCCTGGGGACCTTGGTGAAATGGAAGGCGGTTTTCTTGCCGTCGACGATTAGCGTACTGTTGCCTTCGGTCTCGACCGTTGCATTGAAGCGGCCATGCGTGGTGTCGTATTTCAGCAGGTGGACATGCGTGGCGAAGTCGCCGGGATCGTTGATGGCCACCACATCGATCTCGTCCTGTAACCCTCGCTCATAAATGGCGCGGAAAGCACAGCGACCGATACGACCAAAACCGTTGATGGCAACCTTGATGGGCATGAAGTTCTCCTTGTAGACTGGGCTGGATCGGCTACACTGCAATATGGGAATAACGTATGGATATAATGATACATTACATATCCTGCCGTTGGTAAGTACGAGGTTGCCCGTACTCCGCAGGAACCTGCATGGCGAGGCTGGTCAAAGAATGCACCGTTACCCTGTACGGCATGCTCGTGGAGATTTCGCATGAACAAACGCTCGATTCTGACAATTGTCTTGCTGTGCGCCGCGCCGGTTTTCATCGGCGGCTGTGCGTCCAATCTTGGCGGAGACGATTATTCGCGCGGTGAAGCCCGCAGGGTCATGAGAGTCGAGTTCGCTACCGTCGAGAGCGTGCGCCCGGTGATGCTGGAAGGCACCCGGAGTCCCGTTGGCTCAACGGCTGGCGCTGTCGTAGGCAGCGTGATCGGTTATTCTCTCGGCGGCGGCAGGGGCAGCGTCAGCTCGGCCGTCGGGGCCGTGGCGGGCGCCGTGGCAGGCGGCGTGGGCGGTGCAGCACTGGAAGAAGCCGCTACCCGCAGGCAAGGGATGGAAATCACTCTCGAACTCGACAGAGGCGGATATATCGCGGTCGTCCAGGCGGACGAGGGCGAAGACTTCCGGCCCGGTGATCGGGTGAGGGTGGTCGGAGACGGGTATACGACCAGGGTCACGTACTGACAGCACGGAACCTCTGAACAACCCCTTCTGGCAGCGCGAAGCGAAGTCGCTGCAATCCACACACCGCATGGATCCTGCGACTTCGCGCAGGATGACAAGCAGCGTGGAGGGCCAACCACATAGGGGGTGAGAATGACGTAGGGGCGCGATTTATCGCGCCCAATGAGCACGAGCGCCGCAATTTGGGCGCGATAAATCGCGCCCCTACGAGTGTCCAT
>WRNU01000107.1 GCA_009776435.1 Betaproteobacteria bacterium
CCGGCATCGGCGACGTTGCAACGCTTGATGACCAGTTCGACGACGGCGTCGTCGTAATCGAAAGAGGCGCCGTGCGAGGCGGCAATCCGCTTCTGGATGCGCCGCAATTGCAGGCGCACGATACTGGCGAGTGTATCCTGACCGAGAGGATAGTACGGAACCACGATGAGGCGTCCGAGCAACGCGGGCGGAAACACTTCGAGCAGCGGCTTCCTCAGGGCGGTGGCCACGGTTTCGGCTTCGACCGGCAGGTCCGGGTCGGAGCACAGGCTCATGACGAGATCCGTGCCGACGTTCGACGTGAGAATGATGACGGTATTGCGGAAGTCGATCAACCGCCCTTCCCCGTCCTCCATGCGTCCTTTGTCGAAAGCCTGGAAAAATAGCTCGTGCACGTCGGAGTGCGCCTTTTCGATCTCGTCGAGCAACACGACGCTGTACGGACGGCGGCGCACCGCTTCCGTCAACACACCGCCTTCGCCGTAACCGACGTATCCCGGCGGCGCGCCCTTGAGCGTGGAAATGGTATGCGCTTCCTGAAATTCGCTCATGTTGATGGTGATCAGGTTCTGTTCGCCGCCATAGAGGAATTCGGCCAGCGCGAGCGCGGTTTCGGTTTTCCCGACGCCGGACGGCCCGCACAGCATGAATACGCCGATGGGCTTGTTCGGGTCGTCAAGTCGGGCGCGCGAGGTCTGGATACGGCGGCTGATCGTGGTCAGGCCGTGCCGCTGCCCGATCACCCTGCGTTCGAGGTTGTCGACCAGATCGAGCACCGCCTGCGCTTCGTTGCGCAGCATCTTACCGACCGGGATGCCCGTCCAGTCGGCCACGACCGAGGCCACTGCCTGATCGTCGACCGCTGCCAGCACGAGCGCCCGTTCACCGCGAATTTCGGCCAGTTCCCGCTCCAGTTTCTTCTGCTCGTCAAGCAACGTTTCGCGCGAAACCGGCGCGGCAGCGTCCTCGACATCCACGTTTTCCGCCTCCGGCACGGCAGGCTCCTCCTGCGGCGTTTCGACCGGAGGCGCTTCCGTCGGCAGCGTTTCCATGCCCGCATCCGGCGAAGCGGCTTGCTCATCGCTTACGGGCTCGGCCAGTTGTTCGCGCAGTTCGATGATGCGCGCAATCAGCGTCTTTTCCTTTTCCCAACGCTGGCTCAGGTCAATTTCCCGCGCTTCCAGTTCCACGAGTTGGCTGCGAATGTCATTGCTCCGCCCGGCAGTGTCCCCGATCCCGGCGGCCTGCTCCTGGCGCAGCATCTCGAGTTCGCCACGTAGCACCTCGATATGACGTTGACAATCTTCCAGTTCGCCCGGCGTCGTGTGCTGGCTGACCGCCACACGCGCGGAGGAGGTATCCAGCAGGCTGACCGCCTTGTCGGGCAGTTGCCGCGCGGGAATATAACGATGCGACAGCGAGACGGCGGCGCGAATGGCGCTATCGAGCACCCGCACCCCATGATGCTTTTGCAGCACCCCGGTGATGCCGCGCAACATCGCCACGGCCTTATCCTCATCGGGCTCCTGGATCTGCACGACCTGGAAACGTCGGGTCAGGGCCGGGTCTTTCTCGATGTATTTCTTGTACTCGGCCCAGGTCGTCGCGCCGATCGTGCGGAGCGTCCCGCGCGCCAGCGCCGGCTTGAGCAGGTTGGCCGCGTCTCCCGTCCCCGCCGCGCCCCCTGCGCCGACGAGGGTATGCACCTCGTCGATGAACAGGATGATCGGCTTGGGAGAATGCTGAACCTCCTCGATCAATTGCCGCAGGCGTTGCTCGAATTCCCCCTTCATGCTCGCGCCTGCCTGAAGCAGGCCGACATCGAGCGAACGCAATTGCACGCCCCGCAGGCTCGGCGGCACGTCGCCGCTGGCCAGTCGCTGCGCGAAACCTTCGACCACGGCGGTCTTGCCGACCCCCGCCTCGCCGGTGAGCAGCGGATTGTTCTGACGACGGCGCATCAGGATGTCGATCATCTGGCGGATTTCGTCATCGCGCCCGGTGATGGTATCGAGTTCGCCCTTGGCGGCGCGCTCGGTCATATCCACGGTAAACCGGTTCATGGCTTCCTGCTTGCCCATGGCTGCCGGAGCCATTGCGCCCGAAGCTTCGCCGGGGGCCGCGTCGCCATAGGTCTGACCGGCGCTCGCCGCCCCATCCTCGGGACTGCCCGAGGTGATCTTGGCCAGTTGCGCCATGAGATCATCCGCGTCGATCTTCGTGAATTGCGACGAAAGTCCCAGAGTCACGCCACGCAAGGTTTTATCGGTCAGCAACGTGCACAGCAGGCTGCCGCTACGCACCGCCCACGCGCCATAGGAGAGCGAAGCCATGACCCACGCCCGTTCCGCTGCCAGGTCGATGTCGCCGGACAAATCCTCGATGGCCAGCGCCCCGCTGGGCAGGCGTTCGAGCGCGGTGAGCAGGTTGGCGGCGAGCTTGCCGCCATCCACGTCGTAATGCCGAAAAATGCGATGCAAATCGCTGTCGTCGAGTTGGATCAGTTGATAGAGCCAATGGCTGAGCTCGACATACGGATTACCCCGCAATTTGGCAAACACCGTGGCCGATTCGATGGCCTTGTGCAAAACCGGATTCAACTTCCCGAAAAGCGCCACACGGCTGATTCTGGACATAAGCACCTCAACATTTTAAAGAAACCGAAAAAAAAAGCGCGCCTCATGCGCAGCCACACATATCCTTCTACCCTGGTGATTCGACAACACCCACTACGGGACTCTCCGGACTCTCCGGCCTCTCCCCTTCCAGGACGAGATCGCCGCGATCATCGAAGGTAGTGAGCCGTCCAAGCCAACTCGTCCATCCAAGCATGCCCGTCTTCGCACCAAGGCAGAGAGACGGAATTTCGTCATGCCGCAAGATGAGCCGGGCATCCCATGAAAACTCGAAACCCACGTAATTGCGCACCCAGTCGCGCAATTGACGGAAACGCATCTGTCCCGGCAGGAACGCCCGATACTCGTCGAACGTGAGCGGGCCGGCATGAACGCGAAACCCATGCTGACGGTCGAGGACCGACACGCCGCAAATCGCGCCGCCTCCCAGTCGGCTGTTGGCAACCTCGTCTCCGAGCCGGGTACAGTCCTCCTCCCTGAGTTTGAGCCAGCGGGGCATCCACTCCTGGATACGAAAGGGACAACCGAAAAAACCCTGCAAAATCGCACCCAAACCTTCCGGGTTGCGAGTCAACCTGACAAGGCGACCGGCCATGTAGCGCCGGGCGTGATTGGGGACCGAGTCGTTTTCGTCGAAGAAAGACTCGCCGTAACCGATCAGGCTGCCGACATAACGGGAAAAGTGATCTGCCTCCCGCCGGTCGAGGCTTGGCGCAGCCTGTACGTTCGCCCAGGCGCGATAGAACAGCAACGCGAAACGGTGGTGAAAAATATTGAGAAACCCTTGCAGGACGGGGTCGTCGTCGTATTCGTGGCGCTCTCGCGCGTATTCGGTGAAATGAATGGGCATCGGGCCATTGGGGCCGTACAGGCCGAACGCCATCTGCTCGATGCGAACATAGCCCTGGGCAGTGCGCTCGAAACCGCTCAGGGTTGCCGGGGCAAAATTGAGCGACGCACTCTGGCTGACGCGCACGACTTCATGCGCAGGACGCCTCGCCGTGCCGAAACGGGGAAACGTCGGGTTACGCGCTTCCAGCCAGCGCATGATTCCGAACCAGTCGAAACGCCACGGCTCCTTGTGCGCCTTTTCTTCAAAAGGAATATTGGGCATTACGGTAGCATGCCTGGCCTTAGGCATCGGGCCGTCCCCCGAAACGCGGCGTCCAGGTGGCAATCTTGCCCCGCGTCGCGCTGTGAAGCGAGAATTCGCAGAACGAGTTTACGCAAACGTGTCGCGCAAAAAACTGCTCCAACACGCAACCGAACAGATACGGGCTGCTTCCGTCGAAAACCAGCTCGTCGACCGTCGCCTCGACGCTGACACCGCGCCCGAAGACCAACGGCCCGGAAACCGGCAGACGACGGGTCACGGGAAGGGATTCCATCGTGACGATGGACTGGCCATGCCTTGCCATCACGGGATCGGCAAGCGCCCCGTATAGTTCGAGCAAACCCCGCATCGCCACCGCGCCCTTTTTGGCGTCCATGTCGCGCATGGCGAGATAATTGAGCGACAGATGACTGATGAGCCGCCAGGTCATCTCCCGTTCCGTCACCGGAAGGTGGGGCTTCGACGGGCCGCGCAGGATGCGCCCCCAACTCATGGGCGCATTCGTTTTCACCGACAGGTCACGCGGGTTGTTGGCGGAAATCAGCAACGGCAGATCCCGGTTCGTCAGCAGCATCGACAGCGACAACTGGTCGAGTTGCTCCGGCCAGGGCGCTTCGTTCATGTCGACGAGCGACAGGAACACCTCGGTGCCCGCGTAGCTCGACCGCGCGCCGCTGCGCTGCGAGGACTCCGAGGCCCGCCGCAGTTCGCGCTGTGTCGTGAAGTAGGCTTCGCGGCCACCGGCCTCGTGGCCCACGTAGTGATAAAAGGGCGCGAACCGGGTCACGGGATTGTTGCCGCGATCAAATCCCTCGGCGGCATCTATCCGGTACACCTCGTAATCCCTAGGCTTGGTGCGATCCGGGACGACATGCTGCTCGGAGGCGGAATGTGTCATCACCAGGCGGATGCCCTGGCGGCTGAATACGTTGATGGCCGGCACGCAATCGAGTTCGAAACAGCCCTTGTGCACCGTGCTGGCGAGCGCGTCGACATTGCGGTCGATCAGCACCGCCAGATCGAAAACGTCCTTGCCCAACCGATTCAGCGCCGCCCGCATCCCGTTGATGGAAAAGAAGAGAAAACGTTGCGGAAACGCAAAATATTCGTGCAGCAGCCGGTAGCCCTGGAAGACTCTCGGATCCGTCGGCAACAGCGCCTGATCGGCCCCGAAACCCTCCGGCTGCAAGGCGCTGGCAGGCAGGGTGATGGACTCGCCGCTCTCGGGAGAGCTCACCGTCACCCCCAGGCAATGACCGAGCAGTTCCTCATAGATCCGGGTCGGCACCGCATCCTGGGCCGCGATGAAAAACACCAGCCGGTCGGGGTGCAGCCGAGGCTCCCCTTCAGCCGGCGTCCGGTAGCCCAGACGCAACCGGATTTCCCCCTGCACTGCCTTGATGACGCCGTTCACACGGGGCAAGCCATCGGGCTTCCTGGCGGGAACGCCGGCCTTCGCTTCCCGGATTTCGAGCGGCCAGGCCTCCATGTCCTGCGCGGTCACGAACGTGCAAGGCGTCGAAGTGTTCGGAACCAGGCCGCTTTCGAGCACCGTGCCGCGAGGCAGGCGCGCGCCGGGCTGCGAGTCGGGATCCGGATCCAACGGGATCTGCACGATGACCATCGACGGCGTCGGCGCGAGGTAATGCGGATAAACGACTTCGAGCAGGCGTTGGGAAAAACGCGGGAACTCGGCATCCATTTTCAGGTGGATGCGGGAAGACAGGAACGCAAACCCTTCCAGCAGACGCTCGACGTAGGGGTCGGCAATCTCGCCCGCCTGCATGCCGAGATGACCGGCCGCCTTCGGGAACGAAGCGGCAAATTCCGCCCCCAGTTCCCGCAGGTACGTCAACTCCCGGTTATAGTATTCGAGAAACCCGGCATCCATCCGCGATCATCTCCTCGGCATGGACTGCGGGCATTTGAACCTCCTCAACCTCGGCAGATCGAACGGGTTGAGGGCGCTCGATGGGCGGATTTCGAAGACCACACTGCCCACGCCGCTGAACGCGACCTCGGCCTCGAACGCTCCGCTCGGAGAGGCCGGGCGCATCCTTCCCTCGAACAGCCGATGCCAGGCCCACAGGCCGCTCTGACTGATCTCGTTTTGGACGCCGGCGACGTTCGTCACCACGGCCAGGCGAACCTGATCGCTGGCAGTCGACCAGTTGACCTGAGTCGTCTCCGGTCGATCGTGGAGATACTTCACCCGTTGGCTCCCGATGTACAGGTTCAGTTCCTTGATCGAACTCTCTATCCTCTTCGGTGTGATCGTGAAAGAGATTTCCGGCGTCTGTCTCCCTCCGCTGAAAAAGACATCCATGATGTAGCTCGCATCCTTGAATGCGGAGGGCAGTCTATCCCTCGGATATTTCTTGCTGAAAGAGTCCATCTTGCCGCCAGGCTTGAACAGCTCCGCGAAATCCTGCATGGCGGCAATACCGCTTGCACCGGAACCGAACGGATAACGATTCTCGATCGTCCTCACGCAGAAATCCGTCACTTCTTTTTTCAGTAGTTCGGTATCGTCAACAGTTCCGGCCGTCGTGCCGGTCGTCTCGGCATCGCGGGCAACCAACTTGAGCACGCCACCCAACGGTTCCGGAAGCTTCCCCTGAGGGTTCTTCACCATCGCCTTGATGTTGGGAATATCAGGAATCGGCTGGCCGCTGCTCTTCGCATCCGCCACGCGCTGCAACTCTTCCTTGATGACCTTGAATTCCAACATTCTCTGAAGTATCGGGGCATTGCTGCCGTCCCCGCCTGCGCCCAAAACAAACGTGTGCAAATCCTTGAAATGGTTGTCGACCCTCTTTGCAGGATCTTCACCCTGCTCCTGCGCCAGCAGATTGGCTACGGCTTGCCCGGCTCCCGGCACTCTCGTGACCTTATCAGTTGCTTTTCCGGCCATTTTCCCGGCCGCATCCTCCAACGCGCCGCCAGACTCCGGCTCTTCCGCCAGTTGCGTCTCCTCCACTACGCGCTTCATAAGAATGAACAGGGACGAATCCTCTCCCCAGGACAGCCGGTTCGCAATATCCAACATGGTGTTCAAATCTCTTGATTTCCTGACTTCTACGTCTTTCAGAAACCCGTCCCATTTCAGGATGTAATTATCCAGATACAGTTTATCGACATCGCGCTTCAAATTGGCCGGAGCGTTGGAATTGGGACTCTCATCAATGCCGAGTACCCACGATTCATTTCTGTCGATGAGATTCAAGACCCCATCACGTTCCTCCTTATATTTTTTGTAGCCTTTTTTGGTATACAGAAACTCAACGTAGTGCCCTTGCGTTTCCTTGTCTATAAATGGATACGGATCTCCGACGATTGCGGTTTTGATCGTAAACCTTTCGTACCCTTCGTCAAATGCCCCCTTTATCTGCTCGAAAACACGCCCTGCCTGATTACTCCTTTTGAGTTGATCGCGGGCTCCGTTGATCAGCCGTTGTTCCTTTTGTCTGGAAGGAGACAGCGCGTTCATGGCAACCAGCGCCCTGACGTGGCGCTTGAGATCCTCCCCGCTTTCCTTTCTGTTGTTGTTATTGGCGAAACTCTCGCGCCAGGAAGCATTCACCGCTTCGGCGAATGCCTTTGCGTCGAGGCGATCCGGCTCGTGCATCATCAGGTAGGCCTTCAGCGCCTCATACAACCCCGGCGCCGTCTCGCCGGCCACGGCACGGTTCAACTTCTGTACCAGATTCTCCTCGATCGTCGGCGCAAGGTGATCCCTCAGCAGCGCTTTGTACAGTCCCCTTTCCCCCTTGACCTGCATCTTGAGGCTCGAACCCCGAAAAAGCCCGTATTGCACCTTCAGCGGCGGATGGTCGACCTTGATATCGTCGGTATCCAGCAGGGATTCCATGCCGTTCAACACGTTCAGCAACTTGCCGATATCGGTGCTGGGCTCCCGAGGAAGGCCGGACAGAACCCTCTCCATCTTCTCGATGTTCGCGTCGACGTCATCCAGGTAGTTTTGATTGTTGTGCCTGCTCGTTGCCCAGGCCAGTGTCGCGCCCGCCAATGCAAGCACACTGAGGACATAGCCCCCGACATGAAAGGCATGCGCGCGCCGCTCCGCGCGCCAATCCCGTCCGGCGATATGCGCTTCCCCAAAAACGACCCTGCTGAGAAGTTCCTGCAAAAAGTAAGCCTTGCCTTCTCCGGCAACGGCCTGCTTCGGCGGACGCTGCACCGGAAGGCTCTGTTCGAGCGCGTGCACGACGCGATCGAACGGCGTGCCTTCCTGCGTGGCGCTGGTGAAATAAATGCCGCGCAAAAACGGCGATTCCGAGAAACGCGATGTCTCCAGCAGATCCGACAATATCCCCTTGAGGACTCGAGTCAGCGCCTCGAACTGCTGCGGAAAGGCGTAAATCAGCTCACGGCGGGCCAGGTCGGGTTCGGCCTGCAACAGATCGACCAGACAGGCGATAATTCGGGCCTGCAACCGATCGCATTCGCTGGCGATTTGTCCCAAATCGAACAGGTATTTTCCGGACGGGGCCAGTGGCAGGGTCGTACCCCACACCTGCGCGCGGCCGGAGCGGTCGAGCGTCGAAAAAAACTCATCGAACCCCAGCAGCAGATCGCATTTATTGATCATCAGGTACACCGGGAACGACATCCCGAGATCGCTTCGCAACTCGTCGAGCCGCTGGCGCAAGGTGGCCGCCTGTTTCTGGCAGTCTTCCCGGCTTTGTCCGAGCAGTTCGGCTACCGACAGCATCACCAGCACCCCATTGATCGGTTGCTGGGCGCGGTTTTTCTTCAACAGCGAGAGGAAGCCGCGCCACTCTGCCTTGTCCGTCTGCGCGTCGGACTCGTGCGTGGTGTAACGTCCGGCGGTATCGATGAACACGGCCTCGTTCGTAAACCACCAATCGCAATTTCGTGTGCCGCCGGCGCCGCGTATCGCCCCCGCGCCGATCTGCCCGGAAAGCGGAAACGACAAACCGGAATTGAGCAGCGCCGTGGTCTTTCCGACGCCCGGCGCGCCGATGATCACGTACCAGGGCAACTCGTACACATACCTGCCGCGCCGCATCACGCGTCCCCAGAACGAGGACGGCGCGGACTCGAACCGCGCCTTGCGCAATATGCTGAGCGCCTCGGCGAAACGATCCTTCAGAATGCCCGCGTTTTCCTTGTCCGCAGCGGTTTCCGGAGTGAGGCTCGCGCGCAGCATATTGGCGATACGCTCGTTCATGCGTCCGGCGCGCCAGCGCGCAATCAGCAGGCGTATCAGGCAATAGAGGAGAATCAGTCCGATCAGGCAGCATCGAGCCCATACCGGTTCAAGCGGACGTATCTCACCGAACGCAAGCAGCCCCCCGAACATCCAGATCAGCACACAGAGCGCGATAACACCGACCGTGACCCAGAAAAGACGGGAGCGCAAGAAATTGAATAACGCGGACATCACTACTCGACTCCCGATCGATTGTGTTGCTTCGGCGTGTATTGCTTGACGGAAAGTTCGACACGGCGGTTCCTTGCCCGGCCTTCCTGTGTTTTATCGACCAGGAAAAATGCGCCATACCCCTCGGCCGTGGTGCGATGGTTCGTACTCCCCAGGTATTGGTCGAGTCGTTCCTTGACCGATTCGGCGCGCGCCTGCGACAGCCCGCCGTTATCTCGATAAATCAACGCGAGACGCGCGCTCAAGGGATCGTTGTCGGTATGACCCGATACGATCACATTGAGCGGAATATCCTGAATCGCCTTGATTTCCCTGGCAATGCTATCGAGCGTCGCCTCGAAGGAAGCATTGATGACGACACTCCCGGACGCAAACAGGTTGTTGCCGTTCAGGGTGATGATGCACTCGTCGTCGATCGTTTTCATCGTGACGAGCCTCTTGTCCAGTTGATCCAGACGAGCGCACAAATTCACGATGGCGGGCGGCTGCACCTTCGTGGACTGATCCTTCACGTCCACCTTCGGAATCTCCAAAGCCTGGAGATTCCGGGAAGTGATATTCAGACGATCGCTCAACGAATACAGAAACGCGATGTACACCCCCAGCGCGATCAGGGCGCACAACA
>WRNU01000108.1 GCA_009776435.1 Betaproteobacteria bacterium
AGGTTGGGGTTCGCTACGCTCCCCCCAACGCTGGAGGAGAAAATAACCGTATGATATACGGATGCGCATATCAGATGATCTTCCCATTTTGGAACGCACCTACGTTGGGGTTCGCTACGCTCACCCCAACCTACAATGCTGAGTTTGCGAGCCCCAACGCCGCGACCACCCCGTCAGGCTTCGCCTGCTGACTGCTGTCAGTGCATAAGAATACCGGCCAGCCACTTTCGACGAAGAAGCTGTGCACGCATTTTGTGCGACTTTTCCGATAAAATTTACAACTTTTGCCGAATAGCCTTTGCTCTCTCTCGGGGGCGGGGCTGCCCGCGATTCACCCGCTACGGCGGTTACATCCATACATCCATACCCGTCCTGTCCGATGCGTCATATTCGCAATTTTTCCATCATCGCCCACATCGACCACGGCAAGTCCACGCTTGCCGACCGGATCATCCATCTCTGCGGAGGGTTGTCGGCGCGTGAGATGGAAGAACAGGTGCTCGATTCGATGGACATCGAGCGCGAGCGCGGCATCACCATCAAGGCGCAAACGGCGGTGCTGCAATACCAGGCCCGCGACGGGCAAACCTACAACCTCAACCTGATCGACACCCCTGGACACGTCGACTTCTCCTACGAAGTCAGCCGTTCGCTGTCGGCCTGCGAAGGGGCGCTGCTGGTGGTGGATGCCTCGCAGGGGGTGGAGGCGCAGACCGTGGCGAACTGCTACACCGCGCTCGACCTGGACGTGGAAGTCGTGCCGGTGCTCAACAAGATCGACCTGCCGGCGGCAAATCCCGACAACGCGCGCGAAGAGATCGAGGATGTCATCGGGGTCGATGCGTCGGAAGCCATCGAGTGCTCGGCCAAGACCGGCCTGGGCGTCGAGGACGTGCTCGAAGCCATCATCGCTCGCATCCCTCCGCCCGAGGGCAATCCCGATGGGCCGCTGAAAGCCCTGATCATCGACTCCTGGTTCGATAACTACGTCGGCGTCATCATGCTGGTCAGGGTGGTCGACGGCGTGCTGCGGGTAAAGGATCGCATTTTGCTGATGTCGACCGGCGCGCAGTATCCGTGCGACCAGGTCGGCGTCTTCACCCCGCGCTCGGTCGAACGCGAACGACTCGCCGCCGGAGAGGTGGGTTTCGTCATTGCGGGCATCAAGGAACTGGAAGCGGCGCGGGTGGGCGACACGCTGACGCTGGCCTCACGCCCGGCGGATGCGCCCCTCCCAGGGTTCAAGGAAATCAAGCCGCAGGTTTTCGCCGGCCTGTACCCGGTGGAGTCCTCCGAGTACGACCAGTTGCGCGATTCCCTCGAAAAACTGCGACTCAACGATGCCTCGCTGCATTTCGAGCCGGAGGTTTCGCAGGCGTTGGGGTTCGGCTTCCGCTGCGGTTTCCTGGGGTTGCTGCACATGGACATCGTGCAGGAGCGCCTTGAACGGGAATTCGACATGGATCTCATCACCACTGCGCCGACGGTGGTCTACGAGGTCGTACTCAACAGCGGCGAGGTCATCCATGTCGAAAATCCGGCCAAACTGCCCGAACCAGGCAAGTATCAGGACATCCGGGAGCCGATCATTACCGTGATTATCTTCATGCCGCAGGAGTACGTCGGCCCGGTGCTTACGCTGTGCAACCAGAAGCGCGGCGCGCAGGTGGACATGCGCTACCACGGACGCCAGGTGCAACTCGTCTACGAACTGCCGATGAGCGAAGTGGTCATGGACTTCTTCGACAAGCTGAAATCGGTGTCGCGCGGCTACGCCTCATTGGATTACGAATTCAAGGAATATCGTTCGGCAGATCTCGTCAAGCTCGACATGATGGTGGCGGGCGAGAAGGTCGACGCGCTCTCGGTGATCGTCCATCGTTCCAGCGCCCAGTATCGCGGCCGGGAACTGGCTGCCAGATTGCGCAAGCTGATTCCGCGCCAGATGTTCGACGTTGCCGTGCAGGCGGCTATCGGATCGCATATCATCTCTCGCGAGACCATCAAGGCGATGCGCAAGAACGTGCTCGCAAAATGCTACGGCGGCGACATCACCCGCAAGAAAAAACTGCTCGAAAAGCAGAAGGAAGGCAAGAAGCGCATGAAACAGGTCGGCAATGTCGAAATCCCGCAAGAGGCTTTCCTTGCCGTGCTGAGAACCGGCGAGGGGAAATGAGGCATGCACCCCTTGTCACCCAATGATTGGAGACGATGTGAATTTTTCCAGTGTTGATTTTGCCCTGATCCTGCTCGTGCTGACGCTCGTCACCGGCGCGCTGTGGTGTCTGGATCGCTTCTACGCCCGCTCGCGCCGCGCGCCCGATGCGCCTTCACCCCCGTGGGTGGAATGGGGGGCGGCTTTTTTCCCGGTAGTGTTGATCGTTTTCGGACTGCGTTCCTTCGTCGTCGAGCCGTACAAGATTCCTACCGGCTCGATGATTCCAACTCTGCTGGTAGGCGATTTCATCGTGGTGAATAAATTCGCCTACGGCCTCCGGCTGCCGATCGTCAACACTCGGATCCTCGACATTGATACGCCCAAGCGCGGGGAGGTCATGGTTTTCCGCTATCCCCGCAATCTGTCGGAGAACTATATCAAGCGGGTGGTCGGCCTGCCGAATGATACGGTCGAGTACTTCGACAAAAGGCTCATCATCAACGGCGTAGAGGTGAAGACGGTGGAAGCGGGTGTGTATTCACACAACTGTCCGGACAAGTCAGACAAGTCTGATGACTGCCGCCTTTCCCTCACACCGAAATACACCGAAACGCTTGGCGAGACCCAACACGAGATTCTGATCGAGGAGCATACGCCCGCTTCCGTGAACAACGTGATGGATTATCCTTTCCGGGAAAATTGTGCCTATGACGGTCGTGGCTTCAGTTGTAAAGTCCCTGTAGGGCATTATCTGGTCATGGGCGACAATCGTGACAATAGTGCCGACAGCCGGGTGTGGGGGTTCGTCCCGGACGAGAATATCGTCGGACGGGCGTTCTTCATCTGGTTCAATTTCAACGATCCGGGGCGCATTGGCAGTTTCCGGTGATATTGATGTGGGGAGGACGCGATGAAATCCCGTCAACGCGGCATCAGCCTGATCGGCATGATTCTCGTGGCGCTCCTGCTTGCAGGCGCGCTGCTGGTGGGTTTCAAGATGGTTGGGCCATACAGGGAGTATTTTGCGATCCAGCGCATCATTGGCCTGGTGGCTGACGAAGGCAATGACGGTGCGTCCGAATCCGAGATGCGAAGAAGCTATGAGCGCCGCGCCGATATCGACAGCATCGACGTGGTCAGGTCGAAGGATCTCGTTTTCAGCAAGCAGGGCGGGCAGGCCGTGGTCGAGGTCGAATATACGCGCAAGGCGCCGCTCGTCGGTAACGTCAGCCTGTCGTTCGATTTCAAGGCTTCAAGCCGACACAGCCGTAAATGACTGAATTTACCGACCGTTTGCAACGCAAACTCGGCCATGTTCTGGCCGATTCGGCCCTGCTCGTGCAGGCGTTGACCCATCGCAGTTTCGGGCAGCTCAACAATGAGCGGTTCGAGTTTCTCGGCGACAGCGTGCTCAACTGCGCGATTTCGATGGCGCTGTTCGAACGTTTCCCCGACTTGCGTGAAGGTGAGTTGTCCAGGGTGCGCGCCTCGTTGGTGTGCCAGGATGCGCTGGCCCGCGTGGCTCTCGATCTCGATCTCGGTCCGTGTTTGCGCATGGGAGAGGGGGAATTGCGCTCCGGGGGCTTTCGTCGTCCTTCCATCCTGGCCGACGCGCTGGAAGCGTTGATCGCGGCGGTTTGCCTCGATGCCGGTTTCGAGGCGGCGCGCGCGATGGTCGAGCGCCTGTTCGAGCCGTTGCTGGCGGAGGTCGATCCCGCCGCGCCGGGCAAAGACCCCAAGACCGCTCTCCAGGAATGGTTGCAGGGCCGTAGAATCGCTCTGCCGACGTACTCCATGATCCGCGTCTTGGGGGAAGCGCACGCGCAGGAGTTCGAGGTGGCCTGCGAAGTGCCGAAATTCTCCCTGCGTACCGTTGGGCGCGGCAGCAGTCGGCGCATGGCGGAACAGCGTTCGGCAGAACTGGCACTGGCGCAGTTGAGAGAAAATGAGTGATATGGATGATTCCGTTCCTGGTTCCGGAATCAGCCGCGCCGGATTCGTAGCCATCGTAGGGCGTCCGAACGTCGGAAAATCGACGCTGCTCAACCGGCTGATCGGGCAAAAGATCAGCATCGTATCGAGCAAGGCGCAGACGACCCGCCATCGGGTGACGGGCATCCTGAGCGCCGGGAATGTTCAGTTCGTGTTCGTCGATACGCCCGGCTTTCAGACCCGGCGAGACAATGCGCTCAACCGTGTGATGAATCGTGCGGTTTCCCAGGCGTTAAAAGGGGTCGACCTGGTTTTTTTCGTGATCGAGGCCGGACGTTTCGGTGACGAGGATCGCGCGGCGCTCGACGCAATTCCGCCTGAGACCTGTGTGGTATTGGTCATCAACAAGGTTGACCGGCTCGATGACAAAAGTACGCTGTTGCCTTTCATCGACCAGGTGCGGGGTTTGCGCGAATTCGCGGAGATCGTCCCGGTTTCGGCGGAGCATGGCCACAACTGCGATGTTCTGGTGACGGCGGCGGCAAAGCTCTTGCCGGAAGGCAACCCGATCTACGGCGCGGACGAAGTCACCGACCGGGGCGAGCGGTTTTTCGCCGCCGAATTTCTGCGCGAAAAACTTTTCCGACTCCTTGGCGACGAACTGCCTTACGGGCTGACGGTCGAGATCGAAAAATTCGAGACCGAAGGGCGGCTGCGCCGCATCCATGCTGCCGTGATCGTCAATAAGGCCGCGCACAAGGGCATCATCATCGGCAAGGGGGGCGAAAAGCTGAAACAGGCGGCAACCCAGGCGCGTCTCGAAATGGAAAAGCTGTTCGACGGCAAGGTCTTTCTCGAAACCTGGGTCAAGGTCAGGAGCGGCTGGGCCGACAACGAACGCGCGCTCAAGAGCCTGGGGTACGAGTGAGCCTGAAGCAGCGCGTCGCGCAGCAGCCTGCCTGGGTACTGCACACCCTGCCGTGGCGCGAAACCAGTCTGATCGTCGAGGTTTTTACGCGCGATCATGGGCGTATCGCCCTGGTGGCCAAGGGCGCGCGTCGTCCCATGTCGGAATTGCGCGGCGTGTTGATGGCGTTTCAGCCGCTTCTGCTCGATTTCTCGGGCGGCGGTGAGGTCAAGACCCTGACGCGCGGCGAATGGCGCGGCGCGCAGGCGATGCTCACGGGACGCGCGCTGCTTTGCGCCTACTATCTCAACGAACTGCTTTTGAAACTGACCGCGCGCGAGGATTCGCACCCGGCGCTCTTCGATGCCTATGAGTCGGCCATCGGCGCGCTGGGCAGAGGGGAGAGCCTGCCGCCAATGCTGCGCCGTTTCGAGCTGGCGCTGCTGCGTGAACTGGGCTATGGCGTGATGCTCGATTCCGACGGCAGCGGGCAGCCGTTCCGATCCGGCGAGCCTTACCTCTACATCATCGAGCGCGGCCCGTGGCCCTGCTCGGCGGAGGTTGCGCGAGAAGCCGGGGAGGGCGTGCGTGTCGACGGTCAAACCCTTGTCGATCTGGCCGCGAACGATCTCAGCCGCGCCGAGACACTGCATGAAGCCGGACAGTTGTTACGCACGCTCATCCATCACCATCTCGGCGGCCAGCCCTTGCAGTCCCGTCGGGTGCTCGATGAGTTGAGAAGTTCATTTCGTTGATGGCCGTCTCTGCGGGTTCATACCGATCCGCTCCACTTGTAGATGAACGAATCAGTCTGGTTTCTGCTGTTTGTGGCGATTTCTTCAAAGCCGTCGGATACATCGCGGAAGACATTGATGAGCGCCGGATCGAAATGCTTGCCTTCACCGTTCAGGATGATCGACTTGGCTACGGCGAGCGGCATTTCTTCCTTGTAGGGGCGCGCGGAAATCAATGCGTCATAGACATCGGCAATGGCCATCAGACGGCCTTGCAGGGGGATATCTTCGCCGGCCAATTTGTGCGGATAACCCGAACCATCCCATTTTTCGTGGTGATAACCGGCGAAACGCTTGGCATGGTAGAGAAAACTGTCTTCATGCGTTTCACGCTCGATTCTTTCGATTGCGTCGATGCCGCGTGAAACATGCGTTTTCATGATCTCGAATTCTTCTGTGGTCAGTTTGCCGGGTTTGTTCAGAATGGTGTCGCTGATGGCGATTTTGCCTACGTCGTGAAGTTGCGCGGAAGGAATCAGGAAAGTCAGATCCCAGGAGGAAATTTCGTCGAGATAGACGCCTTCTTTCAGCATTTTCTTGACCAGAAGATCCAGGTATTGCTGCGTGCGCACAATATGCCCCCCGGTCTTGCGGTCACGGAACTCGACCAGTTCTGCCACGACATTCAAAATGGCAAATTGCATCTGAATGATTTGCTGGGCCTTTTGATCCACCTTTTGCATCAGGTTGCTGTTGAAACTTTTCAGTTCCTTTTCCTGGGTGGCAATGAGCAGATGATTCTTGATCCGACGCAGCAGCAGCGCAGGGGAGAAGGGTTTGGTGATGTAGTCGATCGCGCCGAGCGAGAGTCCTTCCAGTTCGCTGCCTTCATCGTACCGGGAAGTGACGAAAATAACCGGAATTCCGGATAAGCGTTCATCGGCCTTCAGCCTCTTGATGGTCTCATAGCCGCTTATGCCGGGCATTTCAATGTCGAGCAGAATGAGATCGGGGGTAATCTTTTCCAGCAGATTGAACAGAACCGTGCCCGAGGGCAGGGCATAGGTCTCGTAATGCCCACGGAGAATATTGCGCGCGATATTCAGGGTGGTCACGTTGTCATCGACCATTACGATGGTTTGCCGAGAGGAGACGGGTCTGTTTTGCATCGTCATTTCTGGACCTCTGGTGCATTTTGTTTTCGTTGCACGAGCCGTTCGTGAATGGCAGTGAATTCCATCTGATTGACTTTTTCACGCAACCAGATGAGCAGTTCCGCTTGTGTTTCATATTCGGAACATTCAAGCGATTTCATGATCTCCTCCAGTTCATCGATCCTGAAATTTTCCGCCGCTTTTTCCATTTGATTCAGCAGAGCCTCATCGGGCGCATGCCGACTCGGCTTCGCCTCCGTCGTGTCGACTTCGAGCAGGCCGGAAAGCGCGCCCAGGAGTTTTTCGGCGTTCCTGATGAAAAGCGGGGTGCTTCTGCTCACGTGCTGAAAATCGCCCGCTTTGGCGGCATGTTCCAATTCTTCGGCCTGCTCGCCGATCTCGCTGGCCTTGATGCCGTAGCTGCTGCCTTTGATGCCGTGAATGTTGATCGCGTAATCGGCAAGCGTCTCCTCGGTGACATTACACAACTGTGTGATGAGGCGCGTCGTGTTGTCGACATACGAACGGATGACGGAAAGGTAGATATCCTTGTTTCCCGCAAAGTAGTTCAGACCCGCTTGCAGGTCGATGCCGTCGATCCGGGGGATTTCCTCCTCGTCGGCATGATCGATCCTGTCGGGTTCCTGTGCCGTTTCATGCGTGGGCATGGAACAGTCGACGAAGGACTCATCGCTTTGCTCACGTTCCTTGTTGCGCACCCATTGCCGAAGAATGAGATCCATCCTCATGACATCGATGGGTTTGCTCAGAAATGCCTGGAAACCATTTTTCAGAAACATTTCTTCGTTGCCGACGATTGCGTTGGCGGTCAGGGCGATGATGGGGATATTCCTGGCGTATTCGCTGTCGATCTCTTTCCGGATGATGCGGGTGGCTTCGATTCCATCCATTTCCGGCATCATGTGATCCATGAAAACAGCATCGTATGTCACCTTGGGATCGCGTATTCGCTCGATTGCTTCAATACCGCTGGAGACGCAGTCGACCTGCATCCCGTAGGGCTTCAGGATGCCTCTGGCGACGTCGAGGTTTGTGGGTACGTCGTCTACGATGAGTACCTTTGCGTAGGGCATTGCGATCCGCGTAAACTTCATGGCATACAGACGTTTTCTTGAGGCGTAGCTTTTGGCATAGCGTCCTTTCAGGGTTTCGGCAACGGCCGAACCGATGGGGGGAGAAGAGGTGTTTTGTTGCTGAAAGCGCACCGTGAATGTGCTGCCCTCGCCGTAGGTGCTGGAAACCGTGATGGATCCGTTCATTGCTTCTGCAACGCGACGGGCGACGACAAGGCCGAGTCCCGAGCCGTGTACATTGGGGGCATTGTGGAAATCCCGGTGGTGTCCGGATAACAGTTTTTCGATGTCTTTTTCCTGGATACCAATGCCGGTGTCCTTGATGCTGCTGATGATCCAGATCTTGTCTGCATCCTGTTCCCAACTGATCGACCATTCGATATTTCCTTTTTCCGTGTAATGACAGGCATTGCTCAACAGATTGTCGAAAATCTGCTTGACCCGCAGTTCGTCGCCAATCAGTTTTGACGGGAGCGTTTCGTCGAGCGCAATCTGAAAGCTGATGGGTTTGTCCATGATCCGCAGGATGTTCAGATTTCGAGTGTCGTTGATCATGCTCGGCACATCGTATTCGGCCGGGATCAGTTCAAATTTTCCGGTTTCGATCCTGGAAATATCCAGCAGATCATTGATGATCCCCAGGAGCGTCATCCCAGCGGAGTGGATCTTTTCCAGGTTGTCTGCGGCTTCCGGGAGCAGGTTGTTTCTGTGCAGCGTCAGTTCGCTCAAACCGATGATGGCATTGAGCGGGGTTCGCATTTCATGGCTGATATTGGCGAGGAAACTGGTTTTCTCCTCTGCGGCGTCTTCGGCGGTCTGCTTCTGTTTCCGGAGCGTCCTGAATGACTTCGTCATGATATTTGCGGTCAGGAATGCCACGCTTCCCCCGGCGATCAGGGCGATGGTTGCCGAGGTCAGCAGCGCCTGTCCGCTCGTCTTCCCCTGGAGGGAGAAGAACCCTATGAGCAGGCTTGCCACAGTAATGATCGAAGTGGTGGCAATAATGCTGAGAAGGGCCGTTGTTCTGATTTTCAAGATGTTCGCCTCCGCAGCGGTTCATGCATCGAGGAAATGGGTTGGATAAACGTAATACGCTTCCCCGATCTGCAGGGGAGGATGGCGCGTCGCAGCGCCGAGATTCCGGTGGTCGTGATGTGCCAATTAGTGAAAACACGAAAATCTATGCGTATTTTTACTAATGTCGCTCCGCAGAGGCGTGACCTTTGCCACTACAGGGGCATCGAGTGATATGTGAGCGTCAGGTTTTCACGGAGGCGCCATGCGCCGGAGAGCAAACGCGCAGTACCCCCGTGACGTACCGGAAGGACGTCACAGGGGGCAGTGGAGTTGTCCGGAGGCGGTGTGTCGGCCTGTTATCTGCTGCCGTTGAGCAACGGAAGCGTGTTGAACAGGGGACGTATGTCGGACGTTGAGTTCCGCGATTGCGCTTCCAGCAGGGCGTTGATTGCGCGCACGTCTTCTTCGCCCAAGGAACCGATGGACGCTTTCAGCCGCAATTGAGCCAACAGGGTGTCATAGCGCGCGCGCGCAAGTTTCTGCACGGTATCGGCGAGTTGGCTTTGGGCGTTGAGAACGTCGATATTGATACGCACACCGACCTTGTAGCCCAACTGGTTGGCTTCGAGCGACGAGGTGGAGGATATTTGCGCCGCTTCCAGCGCCTGCACCTGCGCCATGCCGCTGGTGACTCCCAGGTAGGCTTCGCGCGCCGCCAGCGCCGCCGTGCGCCGGGCTTCTTCGAGGTCGGAGTCGGCCTTGAT
>WRNU01000109.1 GCA_009776435.1 Betaproteobacteria bacterium
GCTTTCCAGAACTGGTTGTTCAGCGCGGTGAAGAGCAGCGGCGCGGTCTCGCCGGAGATGCGCGCCACGGCGAGCAGGATGCCGGTCAGCACCCCGGCGCGCGCGGCGGCCAGCGTGATTCGGGTGATGACCTTCCATTTCGGTGCGCCCAGCGCGTAGGCCGCTTCGCGCAGCCCGGCGGGAACCAGCGCCAGCATGTTTTCGGTCGTGCGAATCACGATGGGGATGACGATGAGCGCCAGCGCCGCCGCGCCCGCCCAGCCGGAAAACTCCCTGAATCGCACCACGATGAGCGCGTAGACGAAAAGACCGATGATGATGGAAGGCGCGGAGAGCAGGAGATCGTTGATGAAACGAACCGAGGCCGAGAGTTTGCTGCGTGGATCGTATTCGGCCAGATAGATGCCGGAGAGGATGCCGATGGGCGCACCGACGAACGTCGCCAGCACCACCATCAGGAAAGAGCCCATCATCGCGTTGGCCAATCCTCCCGACCCGATGGCTTCATTGGGCGGCGGCGTACTCTCCGTCAGCATTGCCACGCTCAGACTGGACAAGCCGATGGAAATCGTCTCCCACAATATCCACGCCAGCCAGAACACACCGAAGAACATCGCGCCCAGGGAAAGCGTGATGGCAATCCGGTTGAACCACTTGCGGCGGGTGAAACGCGCGGCTCGGGTCGTAGTGCTGCGATCCGTGTTCGTAGCGGGCCTCATACGCGCTTTCCTTCATTCATTTTCAGGCGCATGAGCAGGAGTCTTGAGAAAATCAGCACTGCAAAGGTAATCAGAAACAGAACGAGTCCCAGATAGATCAGGGATGCCTGATGCAGCCCTGGCGCGGCCTCTGCGAATTCGTTGGCAAGCGCCGAGGTGATGCTATTGGCCGGCTCAAACAGTGAAATCGAATTCAGTTGGCTCATGTTGCCGATGATGAACGTCACTGCCATCGTCTCACCCAGCGCGCGCCCGAGCCCCAGCATGATGCCGCCGAGCACCCCCGTCTTCGTGTAAGGCAGCACCACGCGCCAGACCACTTCCCAGGTCGTCGCCCCCAGTCCGTAGGCCGATTCTTTCAAGAGCGGCGGCGTCACCTCGAACACGTCGCGCATCACCGAGGCGATGAAGGGAATGACCATGATCGCAAGAATGATGCCCGCAGCCAGAATCCCGATGCCCACCGGCGGGCCGGACACCAGCGCCCCCAGGAAAGGCACATCGCCCAGGAGGGACTGCATCGGTTGTTGCACATAGCGCGCCAGCACTGGGCCGAACACCATCAGGCCCCACATCCCATACACGATGGAAGGCACGGCGGCCAGCAGTTCGATGGCCGTGCCGAGCGGGCGTTTCAACCAGACGGGTGAAAGTTCCGTCAGGAAAAGCGCAATGCCGAAGCTCACCGGAACCGCGATCAAAAGCGCGATGAAAGAAGTTGCCAGCGTGCCGTAGATCATCGCCCGCCCGCCGAAATCCTCCTGCACCGGGTCCCACGCGTTGTGCGTCAGGAAACCTGCCCCGTACTCGTGGATTGCGGGCCAGGCCCCCATGACGAGGGAGGCGATGATGCCCAGCAGTAAAACCAGTGTAAGAAACGCCGCGCCGCGCGTCGTGAGTGAAAACAGGCGGTCGGCAAGGGCGTTGGAGATGTTCAGTCGTAGAGGCATTTGAAGGGGGTTCGTGAAGTATTTGGCAGTCTAGGGCGGGTTTGTGACAGAACGATGACAGGGGGCGCGTGGCAGGGATTCCTCGATACGAGGGCGCTACTTCATGAGGCGCCGTTGCTGCCGATTCGTGATACACCCCAATGTCTTTCCAGGTACTGCTCAGGGTGGCGGTGTGGACGGTAGGGAACCTCTGAACAACTTAAGCATCCACCACTTGTCATCCTGCGCGAAGTCGCAGGATCCATGTGATGTGTGGATTGCAGCGACTTCGCTTCGCTACGCGCTGAAATGACATGAGGGTTGTTCAGAGGCTCCCTGGTGTTGCCACCTTGACACTAGAGGGGTAATCCCTGAAGGGAATGGGCATCGCCGGTTCGGATCGCAATCCGGCTGTCCTGTCCATCACCGATATCCTTCATGCCGATCCGTGAAGCATCCTGGTAAAGGGTTCCGCTCCGAGGGGGCAGGGTCCTTTTTGCCGGGTTTCGTAGGTAGCTCGCGCAGGTTAACCTACTCGCGCTCTCCATTAGTCTGCACGGTCTACGTTTGCCCAGCCCGTTCAATGCAGCAGTGACTGGATTTTTTCTCTGGAAAGCCCAGTCAGCGCCATGATTTCCTCAACGGGCAGATTCCTTCTCAAGGCAGCATGAGCAACGGCGAGAAGCCCTTCTTCACGTCCTTTTTCCAGCCCTTTCTCTTCGGCTGCCTGCATCCGCGCGGCGTGGTCCCATTCCCACTTCTCGCGCGATTCGGCCAGCAACCGTGTGCGCTCATCTTCCGAGAGTTCTTTCAGGCGACCGACAGCCTTGTCGATCCGGGGGTTTTTCTCTGCGAGCATTTTCAACTCCTCGTCCTTTCGTGCCGCCAGGAACTTCAACCAGCTCCACAACGCCGTTCCGTCCGTATTGTGCGGCAATTTCGGTAGTTCCAGAGCGTTAACTTCCATGAGGTCGGTGAATGCCGAACCTGTCTTGGGGTCATGCAGCCGATAACGGTTGTGGTAACAGCCATTTTCCGGGATCTGAACGTAGTCGGTAATCAGTATACAGATGGATCGCTCGATTTTTCGGTAACTATCCCCTCGGTTGATCTGTTCGGTGATCATGCGGGAGAGATAAAAGACGATGCGCTCGCGCATCTGGGGCTGTTCGGCCACCTGAATTTCGATGTCGATAATCTTGCCCGTAGCGGTTTTGGCCTTCACATCGAGAATGCCCTGTTTGTCGTCGATGTCTTCTCCGTTCAGGTGTGGGTCGACGAGTACGATGTCCAGAAAATCTTCTTCAGGCAGATCCAGCGCGGCATTGAGGAAATCGGCCAGAATGTCGGTGTTTCGAGCATCCCCGAAAAGCAGCTTGAAGACCAGATCATTGCGGGGTGAGAGAAATGGGCAGGACATCCTGAGTTCTCCGGACTATTTTTATATAGCATATACCAAAGGGGTGTATAATGCAATACGTATTTTTTCTTCAGGATTGATGCACAGATCGTCATGCCCCCCCACAGTATCAACTTGAAACCGACTCTATGTTATGCATTTAGGGTGGCCCGTTTCTGGACGGTCTTCTGCATAAATTTTGTAATAAAAAATGGGCGGCAAAACGCCGCCCGGATTGATACATGCAACCCTGTCGAGTGTATTTTACGGCCTGACCGCTTTCCCCGAAGCGTCCGAAACCGATTGCCACGACCGCATCACGATCTCTTTCACGGCGGGCGGCATGGGGATGTAGTCCAGATTGGTTGCCTGCGCATCGCCGTTTTTGTAAGCCCAGTCGAAGAAGTTGAGCGCGGCAGCGGCTTTTGCGGGTTTGTCCTGTTTTTTATGCATCAGAACGAAAGTCGCGGAGGTAATCGGCCAGGATTCGTCGCCCGGCTGGTCGGTCAGGATTTGGTGGAAGCTCTTTTCCCACTCCGCGCCCGAAGCGGCAGCCCTGAAACTCGTCGCCGAGGGCTGGACGAATTTGCCCGCACGGTTTTGAAGTTGCGCGTGCGCCAAGCCTTTTACGCGCTTGACGTAAGCATATTCGACATAGCCGATCGAGCCGTCGAGGCGACCTACGAACGCTGCCACGCCTTCGTTGCCCTTGCCGCCAAGGCCGATCGGCCAATTTACCGCCGTGCCTTCACCGACTTTTTCCTTCCATTCGGCGTTGATCTTGCTCAGATAATTGGTAAAGCCGAAGCTCGTGCCCGAGCCGTCGGCACGGCGAACGACGGCGATGACCGTTTTGGGCAGTTTTAACTCGGGATTGAGCGCCACGATGGCAGGATCGTCCCAAAGGGTGATCTTGCCCAGGAAAATGTCGCCGAGAACCTGGCCGTTCAGTTTCAACTGCCCCGGCGCGATGCCCTTGATGTTGACGATGGGCACGATGCCGCCGACAACCGTCGGAAACTGGATCAAGCCCTTTTCCTGCAAGACCGCGTCGGTGAGCGGCGCGTCGGAAGCGCCGAAATCCACTGTTTTTTCTTCGATCTGCTTCAGCCCTGCGCTGGAGCCGATCGACTGGTAATTGATTTTGTGGCCGGTGGCCTTGTTGTAGTCCGCCGCCCAGCGGGTGTAGAGCGGCGCAGGAAAACTCGCCCCGGCTCCGGTGATGTCATCGGCGGCCATTGCCGGACCGTGCATGCTCAGGGAGGAGGCCGCCGTAATGCAGGCGGCTGCAATCAGCCGTTTCATGGTGTTCGTCTCGTGTGGTTGAAACGACTGATACTCTAGGGCGCGTTTGTGACAGATTGATGACGGTTTGTTTTTTTACGGGTTTTCATTCCTCCGGCGGAATGGGCCGTTTGTTGCCGTGATGATCGAGCGCCACGTAGGTCAATCGGGCTTCCGTCACCTTGAGCGCCACCGCGTTTTCCGGGTTGCGTTCCACGTAGACGACCACGTCGACGGTGACGGAAGTGTTTCCCGTCGACACGACTTCCGCGTAGAAACTCACCAGATCGCCCACCGAGACGGGTTGCTTGAAGACAAACGAGTTGACCGCCACCGTGGCAACCCTCGATCGGGCGCGGCGGCGGGCGGCAACCGAACCGGCGATGTCGACCATCGACATGATCCAGCCGCCGAACACGTCGCCCGCCGGATTGAGGTCGGCAGGCAGTGGAACGACCCGCAAAGCGGGATGACTCTCGCACGGGCAGGGTATTTTTTCCGCGTGGGGAGCGGTCTGGGGGGAGTCGTTCATTTTGTGTCACCTCATGGAGGGTTGATCCTTCCGTTATAGTAGTACCGTTGCCATTGGCTGTGCCGATATAATAATTGGCTGTTTTGACTTTCTTTCACGCATTTTCCCGTTTTTTCCATGAGTATCGATCCCAAGACACTGCTGAACGAACTGATTCGCGCCGCCCTGAAGAGCGTGGCTCCGGAACGTGCAGATACGCCCATCGTGCTGGAACGGCCTCGGCAGGCGGAGCACGGCGACTTTGCCACCAATATTGCCATGCAGCTTGCCCGGACGCTCAAGCGCAACCCGCGCGAACTGGCGGGGTTGCTGTGCGCCGAATTGCCGCCTTCCAAATGGGTGGAAAAGGCCGAGGTGGCCGGGGCGGGTTTCATCAATTTCACTTTTGCTCCGGCGCTGAAGACGGCAACGGTGCGCGATGTGCTCGCCAGGGGCCGGGATTGGGGGCGCGGCGCGGCCACGGGCGTGAAGGTGCAGATCGAGTTCGTGTCGGCCAACCCGACCGGGCCGTTGCACGTCGGGCATGGGCGCGGAGCCGCCTATGGCGCCTCACTGGCCGATGTGCTCGCTTTTGCCGGGTTCGAGGTGAGCCGCGAGTATTACGTCAATGATGCCGGACGGCAGATGGACATCCTGGCTCTGTCGACCTGGCTGCGTTATCTGGCGCAATTCGGTATCGAGGTCGAATTGCCGCCCAACGCCTATCAGGGCGAATACGTGGCCGAAATGGCCGGGGAGCTACACAGCGCGCACGGGGATCGCTTCGCCCATGTGACGGCTGCCGACGTGCTGGCCGATGCGCCGGAATTGCCGCCGACGCAACGCAGCGATGACAGGGAAGCCAAGGCGCAGCGCGAACAACATCTCGATGCGCTGATTTCCAACGCCAAGCGCCTGCTTGGCGAGGATTACCAATGGGTGCTCGGTTTTGCCCTCAATGAACAACTCGGCGACGTGCGCGACGATTTGCAGGAGTTCGGCGTGCGTTTCGACAAATGGTTCTCGGAACGCAGCCTCTTCGATACGGGACTGGTCGAGCGCGCCGTTTCCCAACTTGAACACGCGGGTCACGTCTACATCCAGAACGGCGCGAAATGGTTCCGTTCCACCGCCTTCGGCGACGAAAAGGACCGCGTCGTGCAGCGCGACAACGGTCTCTACACCTATTTTGCGTCCGACATCGCCTACCACCTCAACAAGTTCGAGCGCGGGTTCGATCGCATGATCGACATCTGGGGCGCGGATCATCACGGCTATGCGCCCCGCGTCAAGGGCGCGGTCGAGGCGTTGGGGCTCGATGCGGCGCAGTTGGACGTGGCGCTGGTACAGTTCGCCGTGCTCTACCGCAATGGGCAGAAGACGTCGATGTCGACCCGCGCGGGCGAGTTCGTCACCTTGCGCGAGTTGCGCAATGAAGTCGGCAAGGATGCCTGCCGCTTTTTTTACGTGCTGCGCAAGAGCGACCAACACCTCGACTTCGATCTCGATCTCGCCAAGAGCCAGAGTAATGAAAACCCTGTGTACTATGTGCAATACGCGCATGCGCGGGCCTCGTCCGCGCTGCGAAAATGGGGAGGTGAACAGGCAGAGTTGGCGGCGGTCGATACCGGCGCATTGGGCAGCGAGCATGAGCTGGGGCTGTGCGCGCGGCTGGCGGCGTTTCCCGAAGTCGTGCAAACGGCGGCGGTCGATTACGCGCCGCACCAGATTGCGTTCTATCTCAGGGAACTGGCGGCTGACTTCCATAGCTGGTACAACGCCGAACGGATGCTGGTCGATGATGAAACCGTGAAGCTGGCGCGTCTGGCGCTGGCTGGGGCGGTTCGCCAGACCTTGGCGAATGGATTGACTCTTCTGGGTGTATCTGCGCCCGAAACGATGTAACAATGTAGTGAGGCGGTGAGAGTGTTGCCGCAGGAACGGAGTTTTTTTCAGTGAGTCGCAAAAACAGAATTCCACGTTCTCCCAAACGGCCTTCGCATAGCCGGGGCGGAACCATCCTCGGCGTTTTCGTCGGTATGATCCTGGGAGCCATCATCGTTACCGCTGCGGTGTTGTTCTTCAACCGGAGCGATAACCCGTTCAGCCAGCCTTCTTCGTCGAAACCGGCGGCGGGAACGCCCACTACCGAGCCGCAACCGAGGGATGAGCCTTCGGCCCCGAACGGTGCGTCCGCGCAGCAAACGCCCGCGTCGGTGGCCGCATTGCCGGGCAAGCCGGGGGATCGTCCGGTTGAGAAGCCGGATTTCACTTTTTTCAATACTCTGCCAAGCGGAGAAAACGCGCCGCCGCCAACGCCTGCGGGACAGGTGCAACCCCCGGCTACCGCTCCCACGGTGCAGGCTCCTCTCGATAAGCAGGTATACCTGCAACTGGAGTCTTTCGAGAACGCGGTACAGGCCGATGATCTCAGGGCGCGGTTGCTGTTGATGGGACTCGATCGCATCATCACGCAGCGGGCGCAGTTGGACGATGGACGGGTCGTGCATCGTATCCGTGTTGGTCCGTTTACCGATCGTGAGGATTTGAAGGCGATGCGCGCCCGGTTGGTTTCGAGCGGTTTCAACGCAATCGAGGTTGTCAACTGAGGACGAAAAGCCCGCCTGCGTGCGTGTTCTTCGTTACTATTATTATTTCATCGTACAGGGAGTTCCGAATATGAATCGTCGAGATGCCCTGCAACAACTCGGCGTGCTGGCGTTGCTTGCCAGCCCGGTGGGGCTTGCCCAGGGGCAGACGGAAAGGAGTTTCAAGGTCTTGAGACCTCCGGTACCGGTCCATTCAGCAGGCAAGATCGAAGTGCTGGAGTTCTTCCACTACGGATGCTCGCACTGCCGTGCTTTCGATCCGTTGCTTACGCAATGGGCCAAACGCCTGCCTGGCGATGTGGCTTTCTCGCAGGTTCCGGTGATCTGGAGTCAGTCGCTCGAAGGTTTTGCGCGCCTGTATTACACGCTCCTGGTCTCGAAACGGCTCGATCTGCAAGAGAAGGTTTTCGTTGCCGTACAGGAGAATAAATTGTCGCTCGGCAGCCCGGCTGTCGTGCGTGAATGGGCCGGGGCGAACAAGTTGGACGTATCGGCCTTCATGGGCGTTTATGGGTCGTTTGGGGTCGACACGCAAGTACGGCGGGCCAGGCAGTTTGTCAGTCTCTACGGGGTCGAATCCGTGCCCATGCTAGCGGTGGCCGGGCGTTTCATGACATCGGCGGAAATGGCCGGCAATAGCCATGAAGCTGCGCTCAAGGTCGTCGACAGCCTGATCGAACGTGTGCGCAAGGAGGGATGAACGAGGCCGCGCATTTTCGCTTCCGGTTTTTTGGAACTGTAGCCATACCATGTCATACAAGTTTCCTTCGTTCATGACGGCATCCTTTTCGCACCAGTCTCCAAAGAGTGGTGAGACAGCAGCGCCGGACAAGCCGGAAGACAAGGGCGCTTCTTTGGACAGTGATGCGAGCGAGCGTCGTATTCATCAAAGGTTCGTGGCCAGGTTGCATGGCGAGCCGTGTTTCTGGGCGTTGATCGGAGAAGAGCGGCTGGCGCTCAACGATTTGTCCCTCATGGGTTTTTCGCTGCCTGCATCCCCGGCGCTCCTCCCTGGCGCGCAGTTTGATTTCATCCTGCAACGCGAGGGCGTGCCCGACACCATTCAGGGGTGTGCCGTGGTGACCGGCGTGTTCGGCAAGGAAAGCCCTTCGGCGGGTTGTCGCATCATCCGGTTCGAAGGCGACAGCGAGGAACGACTGCAAGACTGGCTGGTGATACACGTCATTCTGAGCGCCACGGTGCGGATCAGCGAAAAGGATGCCGCCGCGATCGTTTCCGGACGCTCGCTCGTTTGACGACCTGCGTAATGCCCGATAAGGATTGAGGCGGGCCGGAGCGATACAATAAAGTTTTATTTTTTATGAAGCCTGCCATGCCCGTCTCGACTCTGCTTGCCCTTTCTCCTCTCGATGGACGTTATTTCGACAAGTTCGAAGAACTGCGAGGACACTTTTCCGAATACGGATTGATTCTCAACCGGGTACGGGTGGAAATCGCCTGGTTGAAGGCACTGGCCGCCGAGCCGACGTTGTCGGAAATCGCTTCGTTCTCGCCCGCCACCCTGGACGAACTCAATGCCGTTGCAGCGCGGTTCTGCGCCGATGACGGCGCGGCGGTCAAGGAGATCGAGGCCACAACCAACCACGATGTCAAGGCGGTGGAATACTGGCTCAAGAAACGCCTGAGCCATAACGCCGAAGTGATGAAGGTTTCCGAATTCATTCACTTCGCCTGTACTTCGGAAGACATCAACAACACTTCGCACGCCCTGATGCTCAAGGCGGGTCGTGACGAGGCGCTGCTGCCCGCGCTCGACAAACTCATCGAGCGTCTGCGGGGGCTTGCCCACCGGCACGCGGAACTGCCGATGCTCTCCCGCACCCACGGTCAGCCCGCCAGTCCTACCACCCTGGGCAAGGAGATTGCCAACATCGCCGCCCGCCTGATCCGCGCGCGCGACAGAATTGCCGCAGTGAGTCTGACCGCGAAATTCAATGGCGCAGTCGGCAACTACAACGCTCATCTCGCCGCCTGGCCGAACTTCGATTGGGAGGCTTTCAATCGTCGCTTCATCGAATCGTTCGGGCTGGAATTCAATCCCTGGACCATCCAGATCGAGCCGCATGACGCCATGGCGGAACTGTTCGACGCGATGGCGCGGGCCAATACGATCGCCATCGATGCCTGCCGCGACATCTGGATGTACGTCTCACTGGGCTACTTCAAACAAAAGCTCAAGGAAGGCGAAATCGGCTCCTCCACCATGCCGCACAAGGTCAA
>WRNU01000110.1 GCA_009776435.1 Betaproteobacteria bacterium
TCTGCGCGGGCGAGAGCGAATTCGCCGTCTCGGCAGGCGGCTACGAGCCGGTCACGGGCGACGTGCAGGCCAAGCTGGTAAACGAGCATACCAATCGGGCGTAATAGAGAAGAAAGCATGACGCGGGGGCGGGATGTTTTTTTTCGCCTTCGCGCCATGAAGAACCAATCCGTTGTAGATCGACCCAGGCTACCCCGTGATGATGGCGTTGCCTTGCCTGCGCCTCATTCCTGTCTTGTCCAGTTCATCGTATTCCAGCTTACGCTCGCAAAATTGCTGCTGAACGCGCTTTTATGGGGAGCATCAAGGTCATCGGATGCATTGGCGACATTCGAAAACCGTAGTGCTCATAGAACTGATTTGCGTGCACGTTCAACGCATGTACGAGCAACGCTCGGACACCGGCGTTTTCCGCAACGGATTGCACTCGAATGACCGCATCTCGAAGCAAGGCCGCGCCGAGTTTGATGCCTTGAACCCGAGCGTCCACTGCGAGCCTTGCGAGTACCATTACCGGCACCGGATCAGGCATGTTGCGCCGGACGACGCCAGTAGCTTCCTGGTGCGCGATGGCTCCCGCTGCCAAAGCGTAATATCCAAGCACGCACTGGTCAGCATCCACCACAACGAATGTGCGGCTGGCTCCATTCAGATGGTTGGTCAGTGCACGTCGTTTCAGCCAATCGTCCAGCGATGGCTCGCCGCAGTCGAATCCATCAAGTAGATGCGTTGCGGCAAGCGACAGCGGAACCGAAAGCTGCATGTTCACACCTTGTCCGTGTCCCACGGAGCCTTGATAGTCATCAGGCGTTCAAGGCCGGAGTTGGCGTCTTGCGGCGCATCGAGCAGTGCAGTGAACTGCCTGAACCTACTCTCATCCAGGCTGAAAAAGACTTGATCAAGCACAATGTTTTTTGCACGCTCGCACGCAACTTCCAGCATGAAGTCAGAGCGATTCTTGCCCAGCAGACGAGCGGCATGGTCAATCAAGTCGCGCTGCTCAGGCAGCGCGCGTAAGTTGATGGAAGCGTTACGCATGGGGTTTCTCTTGGTGTATACACAACAGATACACATCGTAGCTTGATGTGTAGCTGTTGTCAACACTCGAAGGTTTGACTGTTACCACTTGTCATCCTGCGCGAAGTCGCAGGATCCATGCGTGATTATGAGGAAACGGGCTTGCACCTCACGTTCGATGAGGTCAAGGCATGGATGGATGAATGTAGCGTAACCGGGGAAATTGTGGATATGCCTGACTCCCGAATGCGGCTGGTGGCAAGACAACATCAACATAGACGCGGGGGCGAAATATTCTTTCGCCCCCGCGTCATTTACAGCGTTACAGAACTCGGCGCGTGCGAGTTGCGCCTTCTCGCTCAAGTCACTCCGGTTGCACCTGCAGACCACCGCGTCCTGTTCCCAGGCCGCCCTTGACGTTTTGCGCCTCGTAGTTGCGCACGGCTCTGATCATGTTGTTAAAAGCGTCAGTCAGCGCGGCGACAATCACCTTACCTTCGGGAGTATTGGCGTAAGCACCCAAACCAGCACCGCCCGCTCCTCCGGAACTTCTGTGAAAGATCGAGCTTACCGCGCCAAAGTCGAAATTACGGGCACTCCCCTCGGCCGCAGCCAGTTGTACGCTGGATCGGTTATCGATCAGCGTCAACAGAGTGCTGGCATCCTGGGCTTTAACGCCACCCGCCAGACCGACGGCCGTCCTCCCCAGGGAGTTGGGAATCAGACCGGAAAGGCCTGCCGCTATACCCCCGGAATTTCTGCTACTGAACGTAATCGTAGGACTCAACGAGTAGTCGGCGGACACCATCTGTCCCTTGTGGAAGTTGGAACTTTTACGCAGTTCACCGGAATCTCGCAGCGAGCGTTCCTTCATCATGCCCTTCATGGCGCGATTGCTGCGCTCGACGACCACAAAGCAATTGGACTGCTGTGCCAGCAACTTAAGCACTGGCGCGGTCGGCCCCAGCTTGTATTGCTGGTGGTAGTACACGTACCAGTCGGAACTGTAATCTTCGATGACCATCATGGTGCCAATTATCTGGTCGCACTTCTCAAGCCTGGAGTTTTCCCCTTGTGTATGGCTTCCGGCAGCCGACCCGGTTGCCTCCGTCTTTGCGCCCTGGTGACCCATCTGCATATTCGAACAACCCGCAGCTGCCAGCAGTACGGCGAGAGTCCCCGAAAACACAAGCAATTTGTTGAAAGGTAAATTCAAGATAACCTCCTGACATTATAGTTCGTATTCGCAACGCTCATCCCAACCTGCGATCTCATATACGCTTATTGCGTATCTGGTCGAGAATGTTGCGATGAACCCAGCCTGCCACTCCTCCTTATATTGTATAGTGGCATGACGTTCTCGCGCAACACCGTCGTCCCCGTAATCCTCTACAGATAACCGATCGTGGTGGGACGCAAAGCAAGCCGCGTTTCTTTCCGATTACGATACGAATTACGGAACAGGTTTTGAGTCGCCCCCGCCTGAAGGCAGGGGATTCCTCGATACGGTCTGGGGGAGCCTTCGGCTCCCTGTTACGCTTTGTCTCGCTTGTCTCCGCCATAAATGACGGAGACAAGCGAGACCCGTGTTCAACTCATTGAATCAGTTTCAGAGGAGCGGGTAAACCCTCATTTGTCATGGTCGGATCGAATGCTATCCTATCTTATGTCTTTTATAAGACATAAGTCGATTTTTATCAGATATAAAATAGCTTTACGTCTGGTGATCGGCTCCATCTGACCCAACCCGGAGGAGGGCTAGCATGACAAATGAATTTGAAATCACCGCTCTGGAACAAGAATGGGCGACCGCTCCCCGGTGGCGCTGGCAAGGCATTCGCCGTGACTACAGCGCCGCCGAAGTCGTGAAGCTGCGCGGTTCGGTGCGTATCGAGCACACGCTGGCTTCAGCAGGCGCGGAAAAGCTGTGGAAGAAACTCCACGGCGGCGCGAACAAGGGCTATGTCAACGCCTTTGGGGCCATCACCGCCGGACAGGCGATGCAGCAGGCCAAGGCGGGGCTGGAGGCCGTCTATCTTTCGGGCTGGCAGGTGGCCGCCGACGGCAATACTTCCGAGACGATGTATCCGGATCAATCGCTTTACGCCTACGATTCCGTTCCGGCGATGGTCCGACGCATCAACAATACCTTTAAACGCGCAGATGAAATCCAGCATGCGCGGGGGATTTCTTCCGGGGACAAGGATTTCGTCGATTACTTTCTGCCCATCGTCGCGGATGCCGAGGCCGGTTTCGGCGGCGTGCTGAACGCTTTCGAACTGATGAAGAACATGATCGCGGCAGGCGCAGCTGGGGTGCATTTCGAGGATCAACTGGCGGCGGTCAAAAAGTGCGGCCATATGGGGGGCAAGGTATTGGTTCCTACCCGCGAGGCGATTGAAAAACTGACCGCTGCGCGTCTGGCCGCCGACATCATGGGCGTGCCCACGCTCATTTTGGCGCGCACCGACGCGGAGGCAGCCAATCTCATCACTTCCGATTGTGACGAGAACGATCAGCCTTTTCTCACCGGCGAACGCACTCCGGAAGGTTTTTATCGTGTCAAAAACGGACTGGAGCAGGCCATTGCGCGCGGGATTGCGTATGCGCCCTATGCCGATCTGGTGTGGTGCGAAACGGCCACGCCCGACCTGGGATTTGCGCGTGAATTCGCGCAGGCGGTGCGCGCCGTCTGTCCGACCCGGCTCCTGGCCTATAACTGTTCGCCTTCCTTCAACTGGAAGAAGAACCTGGACGACACGACCATTGCCCGGTTCCAGGAAGAACTCTCCGAGCTTGGCTACAAGTACCAGTTCATCACCCTCGCGGGCATTCACCTGAACTGGTACAACACCTTTCGTTTCGCGCACGCCTACGCACGCGGCGAAGGCATGCGTCATTACGTGGAAATGGTTCAGGAGCCGGAATTCACTGCGCGCGAACAGGGTTACACCTTCGCCGCCCACCAGCAGGAAGTGGGGGCGGGCTACTTCGACGAAGTCACGACAATCATCCAGGGCGGACATTCGTCCGTCAAGGCGCTCGTCGGCTCGACCGAAGAAGCGCAGTTTCACTAGAGCGGTTTCGGGTAAATATTCCCCTCCTGTGGAGGGAGCCTGACGGGGTAATTCCCCTCTGTGGAGGGGTGGCAGGCGAAGCCTGACGGGGTGGTTGCGGTGGCAGGCATCTCCCCTGCGTTTCAGATGGGCCAACCGCCGCTACCACCCCGCCCTGCGGGCGACCCTCCACGGAGGGGAATTAAACCTGCCCCTCCACAGGAGGGGAATGTCGACACTGCTCCCCTCCCCTTCAAGGGAGGGACACTTCCCTGCCGGAGCAAAAAAAGGAAAACCATCATGAACCTCAATCTGCCTCAAGGCATCGCCATTGATGCCCCCATCCTCCCCGGCTTTGAAACCATCCTCAGTTTCGAGGCGCTGGAACTGGCCGCGAAGCTGCATCGCGCCTTCGAGCCGCGCCGCCGGGAACTGTTGAAGATGCGCATGGAGCGTCAAACCCGGATCGACGCGGGAGAGATGCCGGACTTCCTGCCGGAGACCCGGCACATCCGGGAAAGTGGCTGGAAAATCGCGCCCCTGCCCAGGGCGCTGGAATGCCGGAGAGTGGAAATCACCGGCCCGGTCGAAGCCAAGATGATTATCAACGCCCTGAATTCCGGCGCGGATTCCTACATGGCCGATTTCGAGGATTCCAACAGCCCGAAGTGGGAAAACCAGATACAGGGCCAGATCAATCTCACCCAGGCCGTCCGGCGCGAGCTTACTTACACGAACGAAGAGGGCAAGCTCTATCAGTTGAACGCAAAAACCGCCACCCTGCAAATCCGCCCGCGCGGTTGGCATCTGGACGAAAAGCATGTGCGGGTCGACGGTGAACGCATCTCAGGCGGAATATTCGACTTCGCCCTGTCGTTCTTCCACAACGCAAAGGAACAGGTCGCGCGTGGAGCCGGGCCTTTCTATTACCTGCCGAAGATGGAAAACCATCTGGAAGCGCGCCTGTGGAACGACATTTTCTGCATGGCCCAGGATCACGTCGGTCTGCCGCACGGCACGATCAAGGGCACCGTGCTGATCGAAACCATTCTGGCTACTTTCGAGATGGAAGAAATTCTCTTCGAACTGCGCGAACATTCCGCCGGACTGAACGCGGGACGATGGGACTACATTTTTTCCTGTATCAAGAAATTCCGGAAGAACAAGGCGTTCTGCCTCGCCAACCGGAGCGCGATCACGATGGAAGTGCCGTTCATGCGCGCGTATGCCCTCGCGCTGGTGCAGGCTTGCCACAAGCGCGGCGCGCCTGCCATCGGAGGCATGAGCGCGCTGATCCCCATCAAGAACGATCCGGAGGCCAACGAAAAGGCGCTGGCGGGTGTGCGTCACGACAAACGGCGCGATGCCTCCGACGGTTACGATGGCGGATGGGTGGCTCATCCGGGGTTGGTCGAGCTTGCGATGGAAGAGTTCACCGCCGTCCTCGGCGACAGGCCCAACCAGTGGGAGAAGCAGCTCACGGGCGCATTCGATCCCGGTGACTGGCTCGATTTCCGGCCAGAACAGCCGATTATCGAGGCGGGTCTACGCAACAACATCAACGTCGGCATCCACTATCTCGGTTCCTGGCTGGCGGGCAATGGGTGCGTGCCGATCCATAACCTGATGGAAGACGCCGCCACCGCCGAAATTTCCCGCTCGCAAGTCTGGCAATGGGTCACCTCCCCCAAGGGCATCCTGGAGGACGGGCGCAAGGTGACTGCGGAAATGGTGCGCGCGATGATCGACGAGGAACTTCTCAAGGTGAAGGAAACCGTCACCGCTCAGGGCGAAGACGTCTCCACCTTTGAGCAGGCGGCGAAAATCTTCGTCGACATGTCGCTGTCGCCGGAATATCCGGAGTTTCTGACGCTACCGTTATACGAGGCGATGGAGTGAGCGAGACGTAAGGGAACCTCTGCATAACGCTGCATCCACTACTTGTCATCCTGCGCGAAGTCGCAGGATCCATGCGGTGGGTGGATTGCAGCGACTTCGCTTCGCGCTGCAATGACAGGAGGGGTTGTACAGGGGACTGGCATAGCTCGTGCAGATTGGAACGCGCGAAGTTATCTACGCCTGCTCAAGCCGGCGTGTCACGGCGCTCCATCCTGTGCGCCTTTTTATATGCGTACATTCTTTCATCTGCCTGGGACAGTATCTCGCTTGCCGGCAACACATTGTCCGTCGTGACCTCGACGACGCCATAGCTCAAACTACCTCTGTACGGTGTTCCGGCTTGCGTCGTCAATTCCTCCGCGACAAGACAATCCCGCAAGGCTTCCAGGCGATCTTCCGCTGCCTTTTGATCGAAATCGGCAGCCAGAACCATGAATTCATCCCCTCCAAGTCGGCAAAGACAGGCTTCCTCGGAAAATGCTTCCAGTGATTTCGCTACATGCAGGATATAACGGTCGCCCTCTGCGTGACCGAGGACGTCGTTCACGTATTTAAGCTTGTCCATGTCGATGAAACAGACCACAAAGTGGCGATGCTGCTCGATCCATTCATTGAACAGGTTCATGCCGTAATGCCGATTGTATTTCCCGGTCAGCGCGTCCCGGTAGGCAACGCCTTCCAGTTTGTCGATCTCGGCCTTGCTGGCGGTGATGTCCGTCAGCACGGCCGCCATGGCTTCATACCCGTACCAATGCAGGGGATAGAACGTGGCCGAAAACCACTGGATCACCTCATCGTCGACCAGGGAAAACGCCCAGGACTTCTGAATATCGGTCTCCTCTTTTTGCTGGATATGACTTAGCAAAATATCATAAAGCCTGGGTTCGTGAGAGAGATTGGCCAGGAGTTTTTCGACAGGGTGGTTGATGAAAAGCCGCTCCCCTGTGTTCCGGTCGAACACGGCAATCCATTCGGACAACCGGCTGGTAATGATTTCAAACAGGTTGTTGCTGCGTTCCAGATCGCGCCGCTGCTTCTGGATGGTCTCGATCTCGCTCAGCAAGGCATCCTGCCGCTCCTCCAACTGGACGACCATCTGATTGAAGGAATCGGCAAAGTCGCCCATGAACCTGATGCGCTGCTTATAGTCGCCGTTTGCCACCTGCCGGGTCTGCCAGGTCAGATGTTTCAGGGAGGCATGGAGCGACTTCAGATTGGACGCCAGTTCGTTGTCCGGCTTTGGCAACGGGCAGGAGAGATCGCCACGGGAAAGCGCTGTGGCCAGCGCCCTGGACTCATTGAGCATTTCCACAAAGAAAACCAGCCCTTCCCCGAATTCCCGAAAGTCTTCGGGGAAGGAGGCAAAATCCAGTTGCGCGCGGTTTGGGTAGTACAAAACATCGCGCAAATAGTGGAAAAGCTCATCAGCGACCGGGTGCGAAATCTTCTCTGACACCTCTGTTCCCTGGCTGGCGCTCGCCATCTAAGATGGCGACGAAACTTAAGTGACGACGGAAGCGTGGAACCGGCAAACACGGTCTCCATTGGCCCAGCAGTCGACCTCCTTGGCGAAGTACTTCTTGCCGGTATAGGCATGCAGGATGCCCGCGATGAACCCTTCGTCATAACTGCAAACGGTCTCATTGGTCACGGGCAGGCCGCTACAGTCCAGATCCTGGCCTACCGTAAGAACGAGGGCGCCCGTTTCCGCATCGAAAGCTTCCATGCGCAAGATCCCGACTCTGAGATCCTGGAGCGTTTTTTGAAGGTTCGCAATAAAGGTATCGAAATCCACCGAGAGATCCAGAACATTTTTGGTGAATTCCTCGCCCGCCAAATGTCCGGCACGGACAAAGTAGTCGTTGGCCTTGTCAGCGCCGAAGTCCTTCGTGAGAACGTCCAGCATCGTGTACTGCATCAGCCTGTACACGAGAACCGGCATATCTTCGCCCAGATCGCCACGACCTTCCTTGATGTCCCCCAGATTCTCCCACTGAAAATTATGTAAGGAAGAATCTCTCTTGAAAATGTTCATGCCATCTCCTTTCCTACAGTGCGGGTTACGGTTACAGCTCCAGCCGCCAGGCGGAATGCGCCTTTCGTGAACTGCCCTTCAGGTATAGCAAACCAGACAATTTCTTGTTGCACAAAAAGTCATGCTGTCACACATATAGGTTTTCACCCGGCAGGAAACCCTCGCGGGCAGGCGCATGGAGGGCGAACACACGGATCCCCTCCTGCATGGATGTCGCCCGGAATGGACGAGAGAGGGCGCAACGGAGGTAAGTGGGGTCCTGGGAAGAGACCCTGTGGCAATGGCTCGAAACGCGCTGAACACGGGTCTCGCGCTTGTCTCCGCCATTTATGGCGGAGTCAAGCGAGACAAAGCGTTAACAGGGAGCCGAAGGCTCCCCAGGACCGTATCGAGGAATCCCCTGCCTTCAGGCAGGGGTGACTCAAAACCGCCTCTGGAGTTCTACTTCGAGTATGTGCGTTCCCAAATGGGAAGATCATCTGATATGCGCATCCGTATATCATACGGTTGTTTTCTCCTCCAGCGTTGGGGGGAGCGTAGCGAACCCCAATCTACACGCTGTTTGTCATCCTGCGTTCAAGCACATCACCCTGAACTTGTGAGCAGTTTTGGTTTACGTGCTTACATGTCGTGCAGGTCAGGGTGAGCTTGCAAGCCCTGACGCCGCGACTGCCCCGTCAGGCTTCGACTGCCACTCCACGAGAGTGGAATGACCCAGGCTTCACTGACCTCGACACTCATTGCGAGGACTAAGTTTGACTATTTCACAAAATTATTGTAGTTGTATTTTTGACATTCTATTGTGTTATCATGCCAATTCGCATAAATGGCGAGAATTTCGTTCGACCCGTATTCAACCTTCGCGTCGGCGGAGAACCAAACCGAAAAGGAGTTCTACGATGAAACATCTGTTTTTTCTCCCGTTTTTATTCTGCACATTGCTCGGATGCCAAACAAATCCAGCCAGGAATGGTACACCTGTTATCAAAGTCCTGAGGGTAGATAAAGTTGAGTTTTCGGAGTATTCCGTTGGTTCGTTTGAGCCGCCAAGCGCATGTGAGGGCTTTGAACTGTCTGAGGCGGATTTATCGGAATTCTTCCAAAAAGCGCGTTCCCTACCGAATGAATCTGTTGCAAGCTATAGAAAGCGGCAGCTCTCTAGATGTCAAATAAACGGGACTGCGATATTAGAAGACGGCAATGAGGTATCATTTACCATCGACCGTGCCCGAAACGCCGGTTTGACCATGAAAAATGTTAAAGCCCCGAGTCCACTAAAAGATGGATTATACCATTGCGCTGAATGCACAAGTGACAAGTTTTATCCGTCAGAATGGCAAGCCTCGTCAGACCGGCCTATCATCAAGAGTATAACCATTAGCAATAACGGTTTTTTTACGGGAGACGAAAAAGCTTACCCAAACGCTTGTGACGACTTTATTCTGACAAAGGATGATGTTCATGAATTTTTCAAAGGGGCACTTCCCATAAGTATAAGTAAATACCAATATATT
>WRNU01000111.1 GCA_009776435.1 Betaproteobacteria bacterium
GTTATCCATGAACTTGCCACCGTTACATCCAAGGGGCAGGTTACTCTGCCCAAGGCAATCCGACAGGCATTGGGCGTCGACGTCGGCAGCAGGCTGGCTTTTGATCTGTGCGGCGATGAAGTGATCGTCACACGCGCCGAGGCTGAGCACGAAGACCCGGCCATCAGTGCCTTTCTGACGTTACTGGAGGCCGATGTTTGCGCTGGTAAAAACCTGCATTCCTTGCCGGAGGATTTGGCTCAGGCCATGTTGGCGCAAGTTGGACAAGCGGAAAATCTCGACGAAACCATCGACGGCGACGTGGAACTTTGATGCAGCGCCACGGTTGGGTTCTGCTGTTCCACGATGCCGTGATCGGGCAATTGTGCCGGTTGCAAGCCGCCGCCGAACGGGCGTTGCGCAATGCCCCCGAAAAGGCCGCAAGCAACGCCAATGTCAAGCTGTTCCGGGCATTGAGCCACCTGATCCTGGATGTCGTACCGAGCAACCCCGCGCGGGACGAATACCGGCAAGGCAACACCCTGGGGCTGGCCTACCGCCACTGGCGAAGAGCGAAGATCGGACGACGGTTTCGGCTGTTCTTTCGCTACGACTCCAAGGCAAGGGTAATCGTCTTCGCCTGGATCAACGATGAGCAGACTTTGCGATCATCGGGCAGCCAGTCCGATCCCTACGCGATATTTGAGAAAATGCTCAGCCGTGGCAATCCACCCGACGATTGGGCCGCGCTGGTTGCTGCAAGCAAGGCTGATTGGAGCAGGGCTGAGAAGTCATAGCTCGTGTAGGCACGCACAGTAAACCCCGATGCAAAGAGTCTATTTGTTTATGTGGAGCAATCCGATGCGTATGTCCCTCTGGTTCCTACCTTTTCTTGCTGTGGCTTTTACGCTGCCAGCGCATGCTGATGACGCGCAGCCTTGCGACAGTACGACAGTCGAGGCGGTTGCCCGTTGGGCTGAGGCCGGGGCCAACGGCAAGTTAGTCTCATGGAATAAACCGGACGGCTTGGTTGCCGCCGCAGCCTGCAAGGCGATGCCGAACGCTCCGGGCACGACGGTTGCGGCCATCGCATTCGACATCAGCCGTGAAAAAATGTCTGGCTATGCTGACGGGTACAAATTACAGGTCATTGCTTTGGTCGAGGCTGGAAAGGTGGTTGCCGCCACTCAATCCATCCTCGAGGAAGACGCGAGCACCGAAGTCGGTCGTAACAGTTACCGTATCGATACCGCACGGTACATATTGTCCAAGGATGTTCGCGCCTTCGGCGTCGTGTTTTACAGCAGCGCAAGAGGCGCGAGTTGCCCCGAAGCAAACTCAGGCGAAGAACTGACCTTGTGGATTCGTGAGGGTGAACATTTGCGTGCCATATTCGGCGCGAACCTCTATGGCTGGGTCCTCCTTGATGGAGAGCCTTGCGCTTTCTTCGACAACAAGGATGTGCTAACAGAGTCGGCGCGTATGACCATCGGGGTCGAAAAGACATCGAGTCATGGCTTCGCCGATCTTTCAATCACTGCGCATGTGACGCATACGCTCTCCAACCGCGATAGAGATTTGGACACTACGAGTAAGCGCACTGTTCGCAAAGTGCTGAAATACGATGGACAGTCTTACGGTCCCCTCAATATGTTTCGCACGTTCTGGTATCCAAAGGCGTGCCCGATGTGTCCGGGGGAGGACTGAACAATTGGGTGATGTGCCATGAAAATAAAATCGTCTTTTTTTCACTTTTTCATCTTCGTCCTTTGTCTTCTCGCTACGTGCAAGACAGCTAACGCTGACACGCAGGATAGCGGCAAAGAGGTCACCGTCACTACCTTTGCTGGCAGCATGGATGGTTTTGTCGATGGCAAAGGAGACGTCGCACGGTTTTCTCTGCCCCACAGCATCACGATAGACACAGCGGGCAATCTCTATGTGACGGAATATGACAATCATCGGATCCGAAAAATTTCACCGGCGGGCGAGGTTAGCTCACTTGCCGGCGGCAAGGCAGGCTTCGCCGATGGGATTGGAGACGCCGCGCAGTTTCATGCTCCTCGCGGCATTGCAATTGACGCGTCAGGCAACCTCTTTGTGGCGGATGGCCGAAACCATCGCATCCGAAAAATTACTCCAGCAGGCGAAGTCAGCACCCTTGCCGGCAGCACGGATGGCTTTGCCGATGGGATTGGAAGCGCCGCCCGGTTTAGAAACCCTGACGGCATCACGATAGACGCCAAAGGCAACCTCTACGTAGCGGATCATTATAACCACCGCATCCGCAAGGTCAGCCCGGCAGGAGAGGTCGTCACGCTTGCTGGTGGTGAAAGTGGTTTTGCCGATGGCATTGGAAGTGCCGCGCGGTTTTATCTACCTACAGACATCACGATAGATGCTCAGGGCAACCTCTACGTGGTGGATTTTGGTAACAATCGCATCCGGAAGATAGTGAAGTAGCCCCGAGCAAATTGAAATGCGTAGAAAATTCTGACATGCAGAAGCAACTATTTGTTTACATGGAGCAATTCGATGTGTAAGTCCCTCTGGTTTCTACCTTTTCTTGCTGTGGCTTTTACTGCGTCGGCGCGTGCTGACAACGCGCAACCTTGCGACAGCGGAACAGTCGAGGTTCTCGCCCGCTGGGCCGGGGTCAAGGGCAAGCTGGTCTCGAGGGATGAGAGGGGCGGCTTGATTGCCGCCGCAGCCTGCAAGGCGATGCCGAACGCTCCGAGCACCATGATCGCGGTCATCGCATTTGATACCAATCATGAAGAAAGAGAACCCGTCGGTACTGGGAAAAAAACGCAGGTCGTTGCTCTGGTCGAGGCCGGAAAGGTGGTAGCCGCCAATCGTTCCACCATCATAGAAGACTCAGGCTTCGCTGTCGGCAGTTATCTTATCGACACCGCACGGTACATACTGTCCAGGGATGTTCGCGCCTTCGGTGTCGTGCTTTACAGTAGCGCACATGGCAATAGGTGTTTCGAAGCGCACACCGATGAATATCTGTCCCTGTGGATTCGTGAGGGCGAACATTTGCGCGCCATATTCGGCACTAACCTCTACGGCTGGAACAGCCTCGATGGGCCGCTGGATCGGCGTTGCACTCAAAATGCCAACGATGACGACACTGTGCGAACGGAAGAGGCGCGCATGACCATCGGGGTGGAGAAAACATCGAGTCATGGTTTCGCCGATCTTTCAATCACTGCACATGTGACTGAGCACTACAGCGGAGATGAGTCGGTTACGGGCAAGCGCACTGTTCGCAAGGCGGTGAAATACAATGGACAGTCCTACGGATTCAATGCGCTTCGCACGTTCTGGTGGCATCCAGAGAGAAGATATGATGAGCAGGACAGGACTGAACAATCGGGTGCTTTTCCATGAACACGCGTCGAACGCAATCCTCGCCAAGTTTCGTGCGGTTCATTGCGGCAATGCTGGTGCTTGCCTGCGCACCGATGTTGGGCGCTTCGCCGACGCGGGCTGTCCATATCGTGGTCGATACGGGACACACGCCACAGAACCCTGGCGCCACGGGTGCCAGCGGTCGAGTCGAATATTTGTACAACCTGGATTTGAGTGCTGCCGTGGCACGCGATCTGGTCGCTTTGAATCATCGCGTAACGCGCGTTTCAGCCGACGGCAAAGAAATCGCTTTGAAGCAGCGTGCATTGCAGGCGCCAAACGCCAACTTCTTTCTTTCCATTCATCATGATTCCATCCCGCAGGACTGGATCGACGCAGGCCGACGGCGCGAGTTCTCCGGTTTTTCTCTCTTTGTCTCGCACCGTAATCCGTATTACGCGCAAAGCTTGCGCTGTGCACAAGCCATTGGCGAGAAATTGCTGCAGGCTGGTGAAAAGCCGTCGCTCTATAACGCCATGCCGGTTCTCGGAGGAAACATGCCACTCATCGACGAGCGCCTGGGCATTCATCGTTTCGACAATTTGGTCGTGCTCAAGACCGCGACCATGCCGGCAGTGTTGGTGGAAGCCGCCGTCATCGCCAATCCGGATGAAGAAAAACGACTCGGCGAGCCAGGCGCCATTGACAAACTGGCCACCGCCATCTCTCAGGCGATTCATGATTGCATCATGAACCCTTGAGCAGCCTGTTTCATTCCGCCGCACATCGGCTATCAGAATCGTCCTTTTCCCGCCGCATCAACGCCGCAACCGGCAGGCACAGCGCCATCACGCACAACACGAGCGCCAGCATCGGGCCGAAAGGCTGGTCATGGAACAGGGCAAGCGTGAATGCGAGCGTGTAGGCCAGAAAGGACAGAACGGGCGCGACAATGAGGGCGATGCGCCAATTGGGCAAGAACGCGCAGACGAGCCAGGGGGGAATGAAGATCAGCGCGAAAGCGCCCATGACGCCCAGACTCATCACGGCGATGGCAAGCACCGCCGCGACCAGCAGATCGAACCCGGTTCGCACCGGCCAGGCAACCCGTCCCTGTGCCTGAAAGTGCGCCGGATACAGGTGCACCAGCAACAAATCCCGCCCCTTGCGCCACAGGAAAACGCCTCCCGCAACGAGCGCAAGGGTTGCCCCGATCAGCATTTCCACTCCGGCAAAATAAAGCTGCCCCCCGAAGAGATCCGCGCCGGATCGCTCCACGCCGGGCAGGTTGGCCGTCAGGAGTTGGCAGAGGCTCCAGCCGAGGACGAACAGCAAGGGAAAGAGTCCGGTCGTCAACAGGCGTTTTTCCAGGGGATGCTTCGCGCCCGCCGCAGCAAGACTGGCGGCAAGCCCGCCTAGGAGGGGCGGATATCCGAGCGCCAGCGCGCCGAGCGCGCCCGCCGCGCCAAGTTGTCCGTAGGCAAGCGCCGCCCAGTATTCCTGGCGCAGACGCAGGCTGAGGCCGAGGAGCGGGAGCAGGATCGCCAGCAACGCGCCCGTCAGGGCCGGACGCCAGAAGAGTTCGAGTTGCAGGAGCCATTCAGTCATCACAGGACTCCACGCTCACCTGTTGGTCGCAGCAGTCCTGGGTCAGTTTCGCGTCGTGCGACACCAGGATGATGCCGACGTTCTGCCTCGCCCGCGCGCGCAGGGTGGCTGGCAGAATGGCAAGCCCGGCCTTGTCCAGGTGATTGCCGGGTTCGTCCAGCAGCAGGAGGTCGGCGCTTGCTTGCAGGATCGACCAGAGCGCCAGGAATTGCCTTTGCCCGCCGGAGAGTTTGTCCAGCCGCCGTTTGAGGCTGGACGCCAGCCACGGAGGCAACCCGTTCGGATCGGCATCGGTCAGCGCCAGCAATTCCGCGCCGGACAGGGGCAGCCCTTCTACCGGCGGCAGGTGTTGTGACAGGAAGCCGACGCGAACTGTCGACTCGCGCTGGAGATGCCCGGAAAAAATCCGCGCGCAGCATCCTCCCAACGCCGTCAGCAAGGTGCTTTTGCCCGCGCCGTTCGGGCCGGTCAGGGCAAGAATTTCGCCGCGCTTCACCGTAAAACTGACCGGGCGATGCGCCGGACGCTGCCAGCCGGTGGTCAGTTGTCGGGTTTCCAGCAGTTTCATGGCCGTTGCACCGCGTTCTTGAGCCGCGCCAGCGTGTCGTCGAAGAGACCGAACAAATCCGTGGCCTGCGGCGTTCCGCCCACGGTGTAGGGCAAGGTGACGAACGGGATGTCGGTACGCTCACTCACCCACCGTCCGGCAGTCTCGCTTTGGTAGGCGGCGCGCAGGATCACGGCGGCAGGCACGCTCTTCTGGGTTGCCACGATGCGGCTCAGGTGGGCGCTGCCGGGTTCGATGCCGGGTTTTGGCTCCAGTTCTCCGCGATTCTCCAACCCCAGCCAGTACGCGAGGTAGCCGAATGAACGATGCGCTTGCAGGAAGGCAACCCCCTTGAGATCGACCCCTTCCTCTTCCCATCGCGTGAGTGCGGCACGCCAGCGTTCGGTGAAGCGTGCGAGGTTGTCGCGGTAGGCCGATGCTCCGGCGGGGTCGATCTGCGTCAGGCGCTCGGACAACACCGTGGCAACGGGCAGGATGTTGCGGGGGTCGAGGTGGAAATGCGGGTCGCCCGCCGCGTGGACGTGACCCATCGAACGGTCGACGCTCTGCGGCACATCACGCAATTGCACCACCGAGGCGGCTTCCAGGTAGCCGGGTTGCCCCGGCTGGACGCGACGGTTGCCCGATTCCCGCAACAACAGGGGAAGCCAGCCAACCTCCAGATCGGCTCCGGTGGCAACGATCAACTCGGCGGTGCGGGCGCGCGCAATCAGCGAGGGCCGCGCCTCGATGCGGTGCGGGTCTTGCATGGCGGTGGTGGCCACCGTCACGTCGACGCGCTCGCCGCCGATTTCCCGCGCGAGCGCCCCCCATTCCGGAACGGTCGCCAGAACCTTGACCGCCGCCGACGCAGGCAGGGCGCACAGGAGGAAGAACAGCGCCAGAATGCGTTTCATCATCGGTTCTCCTCAAAACTTGTGCGCGCCGTGGCTGCCCAGGCTCATGATGTACTGGAGCGTCACCTGATTGTCGGTCACGCCCGGCATGGCGCGGTCGCGCGACCATTGCAGGCGCAGGCGAGAAAACTCGCTCCAACTGTAATCGACCATCGTCGAGATACGGTTCGGTCGGTAGTTGATGATTTCGATCCCCAAGGGGTTGTCGCCGACGTTTTGCCGCCCGCTGCTCAAGCGGTCGTAACGCAACCCGGCCCGCCAGTTGGGCGTAAATTGATAAACGCCCGCGAGGTAGAAACCCGATTGCCGTGTGCGCCACAGGCTTTCGTGAGCGTGGTGGCCATGATCCTCCACCAGATCCCCGTTTTCCGCGCGACGGAAATATTCGGCCTGGAATTTGAAGTTGCGCCGCGCGGAGTTGCCGTCCGGCGCCCACTTGTAGACGAAGTCGGCGATCCACACCCGGCTGCGCCCGGTGAACTCGAAATGCTCATCGCCATGATGCGTTTCAAACTCGCCCTCGCGCCCTCTCGCGCGGGTGGAGAACCACGAGAGTCCGGCCCGCCAACTGTTTGACGCGCCGATGTCGCTGCCGACATGGGCAAACAGCGCGCGGCTGTTGGGGCCGGAAGTGTTGCGGTCATTGCCGGGAAAATTCTGCCCTCGCCCGATTTCCGCGCCCAGTTCGAGGAAGACGGGGAGCGGCGCAACCCATTTCAGTTGCACGCCGTCCTGCGCATAGCCGTGTCCGCCGAACAACGCCTTGTACATCAGGGGTTGCTCAAAAAAATCCCACTGGTGCGCGTGCTGTTCATTCAGATAACCGATGCCCGACCTGAAACGCCCCGCCTTGATTCCGGTTCCATGACCCAGCGCCGTGGTCTGGAACCAGGCTTCTTCCAGTTCCACTTCGCCGTCGAGCACGGCCACCGTCGCCTGTCCCCGCCAGTAGGGGTCGATGCTGGCCGCAAACACGAGCTCGGTGTGGTCGAGGGTGAAGCCGCGTCTGTTGTCACCGGGGCCGTGTCCATCGTGATAATGGTCGGCGCTCACGAAACCACCGATATAACGCTCTTCCACCTTCTTGCGGTTCGTGTACGCCCCCTGGAGGATCAGCGAAATTTCCGGGTTGAAAGAAGCAATGCCGCTTTTCGCGCCCGTTTGGGGGGACGACTGGGGCACAGGCTGCGGATCGGTTCGCGGCGATGGAGCCGCCTCATCCATCGCTTCGCCAGCACCCGCCAGCCTTTCTTCCAGCGCCACAATACGGCGCTCGTACATCGACTGCATCTGCGCGATCTGCTCACGCAGGGCGGCCAACTCGGCGGCCATTTGCGCATGCTCCGGGTTTGGGTTTTCCTGCGCCAGGGCCGGGACAGTCAACGCAGACGCGCAGGCCAAAGCAGCAATCAGTTTGCTGATTCGCATGTTTTTCGACTCCTGAAATTATCGAAATGGAATACGCAACGCGCCCGTGCATGGGCCATGCGTCATCGGATGGAAGTTCGGGTCGCCCCGGTCGGAGGTTCCTCGAAACAGATCAGGAGAAGTTGGGTGGCCCCTGTTGCCGGGGCTGGATGGATTCCGCGTCAACGCGGAGGATAGATGCGTATCCGGGCCGATACTCGCCCAAGGGGATGATGGATACTGTGCGTTCCGGGCCGGAAACCGCTACACCCATGCCGTGCATGGCAAGGCAGAATTCGCATACCGCCTCCTCCTGCGCGCCCGAAGACAGATCGTGTTCGAGACGATGGACGAGCCAGTGCGCCTGCATCACGAGGAGCAGGAACGCCAAAAAGAACCCGATCAGTCTGCGATGTAAAAACATGGCTTGTGCGGTAGATTCTTACATGATTACTCAGTGTAATGAAAGCCGCCCCCGGCAAAATTCTCGAAACGTGTGTATTCACCCAAAAAGGTCATCCGCACCATGCCGGTCGGACCGTTGCGGTGCTTGCCGATGATGAGCTCCGCCGTACCCTTGTCCTGGGAGTCGGGATTGTAGACTTCATCCCGATAAATGAACATGATGACATCCGCGTCCTGTTCGATTGCGCCCGATTCGCGCAGATCCGACATCATCGGGCGCTTGTTGGGACGCTGTTCCAGGCTACGGTTGAGCTGTGACAGGGCGAGGATCGGCACGTGCAATTCCTTGGCAAGCGCCTTGACCGAGCGCGAGATTTCCGACAGTTCGGTGGCGCGATTTTCCGTTTCGCGCGTGCCGCTCATCAGTTGCAGATAGTCGATCACGATCAGGCCGAGGCGACCGCACTGACGAGCAAGCCTGCGCGCGCGAGCGCGCAGGTCGATCGGGTTCAGCCCCGGCGTCTCGTCGATGTAAATCGGCGCTTCATAGAGTTTTCCCAATGCCATCGTGATACGCGCCCAATCATCGTCATTCAGGCGAGCGCTCCGGATTTTTTGCAATTCGACCCGCCCCACCGAGGAAATGAAACGGGTTGCCAGTTGGTTTCCGGGCATTTCCATCGAAAAGATCGCCACCGGCAGGCGTTGTTCCAGCGCAATGTGTTCGGCGATGTTCAGAGCGAAACTGGTCTTGCCCATCGACGGGCGGCCCGCGACGATCAGCATGTCGGCAGCCTGCAATCCGGAGGTTTTTTCATCGAGATCGACGAATCCTGAAGCGATGCCGGTCAGTTCTGCGGGATTGTCGCGGTCGTGCAGTTCCTGCAAGCGGTCGACGACCTGCTTGATGATGGGCTGAATGGACTGGAAGCCCGTGCCGTGACGCGCGCCTGCCTCGGCAATCTCGAACACCCGCGCCTCGGCCTCGTCGAGTAGGATCTTGGCATCCTTGCCGGATGGAGCCAGCGCGCTTGCCGCGATCTCGTCGCCCACGGCAACGAGTTTGCGCAGAACCGCGCGCTCGTGGACGATCTCCGCGTAACGGCGGATGTTGGCTGCCGAAGGCGTGTTGTTGGCAATTTCCGCCAGATAGGCAAGCCCGCCCGCCTGCTCCGCTTCCCCGTTTTTTTGCAGCGATTCGAACACCGTCACCGCATCGGCGGGTTTGCCGAGATCGACCAGCTTCGTG
>WRNU01000112.1 GCA_009776435.1 Betaproteobacteria bacterium
GCAGCCTCCCGTCCCGGCGCGCTTGCGCTCGACCTTGGGGCGAATACCGGCCACTACAGCCGGATACTGGCCGAACACTTTCGCGCCGTCGTTGCTTCGGACATGGATTATCTGGCGGTCGAGAAGATGTATACCGCCCTCAAACAGGAAGGAAACCGCGCCATTCTCCCCCTTGTGCTGGATCTGACCAATCCGTCGCCCGGCATCGGTTGGGCCTGCGAGGAGCGGGAATCCTTTCGGGATCGTGGCAAGGCCAATTTTCTCTGCGCCCTGGCGCTCATTCACCATCTCGTGCAGGGCGCGGGCATCCCTCTCGAAAAGGTGGCCTGCTGCTTTGCCGCCCTTCTCAGACAGGGCGGAACCCTCGTTCTGGAGTTCGTTCCCTGGGAAGATTCACAGGTGCAACGGCTCATGGCCGCGCGGCAAAACGTTTTTCCGGATTACACGCTGGAGGGCTGCATCGCGGCTTTCCAGGAAGCGCATTTTACCCTCCAGGAACAATTCAGCCTCACCGGCAGCCTTCGGACGTTGCTCGTCTTTACGCGAGCGTGAATGGGATGAGACCTTTTTTTATTATTAACCCGGCAATCAATAATAAGATAGAAGATGTAGGTTGGGGTGAGCGTAGAGAACCCCAACGTTTGGCGGAAGATAACCATAAGAGATACAGATGCGTGTAGCGGGCATGTGGTAGACTCTCTCGCTGAAGAATGGCAGCAGTGTTGGGGTTCGCTCCGCTCACCCCAACCTACGTGGGCTATCATGGTGGTAACGGGGGACTCAAAAATGCTTCAAGAATACACTGCCGTCATCAAGCAAGACGAAGGCGCGTGGATCGGTTGGATTGAAGAAGTGCCTGGCGTAAATTGCCAGGAAACTACGCGCGAAGCTCTGTTGGCATCTTTGCGCATAACGCTCACCGAAGCTCTTGAGTTCAATCGCGCTGAGGCCCGTGATGCCGCAGGCAAGGGCTACGAAGAGTTGCTCATCGCCGTATGAAACGGCGCGATCTTGTTGCGCACCTTCAGACTCATGGCTGCAAGCTACTCCGCGAAGGTGCTAGCCACTCGTGGTGGGGGCATGCAGAGTCTGGCAAGCGCAGTGCCGTTCCGCGACACACCGAAATCAACAACCATCTCACCCGCAAAATTTGCCGGGACCTTGGGATTCTTGAACCAGCGTAGTTCTAACTTTGCGCTCAAGCAGACCCGCCTGTCGGCGGGCTGCTTACCTTGTACGTCAGGCGGGAGATAACCGTATGAAGCAAGAAGGATGGGGTGATCGTTTCCAGAAAAAAATGGCATCCCCTGCCTGGACGTTACCTCTGGCAATATTGGCTCCAGTTATCTTCATGTGGAGCAAGAATTGGTTTATGTATAATTTTAATGAGATTTCTATATCGCTCTTGGCATTGTTTTTGGTGTGTTCACTTGTTTATGTAACAGGAAAATTTATTTATTCATTGCTTAAAAGCAAGATAAAAGAAAAACTTAGGTTTTTATGGCACGTCGTGTTTTGTATGTTGTTTATTGGCGTGTTGTTGCTTTTTCTCGAACTCTCTCTGCGTAAGGTTTTTGCACCCGAATATTTTTGGTTTGGAACTATTTCAGTTTATTGTATTGCGGTATTGTTTTTATGCTTTCTTACAACGAAACGTGGTTTCGGGCTCATCAATGTCTTTCTTTTGTTTTGGCTGCTTCTGTCGACTGGAACGGGGCTTTATGGCGCTATTCCGGCTGCGCTTGATGGAAACGCATTGGATGAGAGCGAACATATCGAACTCAAGGAACGTCCCAATATCTACCTTTTTCTCCTGGAATCGTACCATGACTTGAAAACCATGAATAAGGTATATGGGATTGATGTCGAGCCACTGCAATCCTGGCTTTCATCTCGTGACTTTTTAATCTATGAAAATGTATACTCAAATACGCATGCTACCTTGCTTTCCATGACAAATATTTTAGGAATGCGACTAAATGTTGCTCAAGGGATGGGAAACAATGATATTGAACCAAAGGGAAGAAAATTGATTGGTGGCGGCACAGGCAATCAGGTCTACCGAATTCTCAAGGAAAACGGCTACCATACTGTTTATCTTACCAGTGACACTGAGAATCCATTCTATTATTTTCATCCTCAGGGAAAATATCTTGATGAGACGGATATTGATTTCGGGCCTGCTCCAGGATTGAGACCCTTGTATGATGGAGTATTTCCATTTTTGAATCGCGCTTATAATGGATATAGAGCGCTAAAAAAAGACGAACACGGAAGGGTCAATAGTCTTCAGCCGAAATTCCGTAACAAGTTGATTGATAATATTCGTATGATTATGGAAGAAAATAAAAAGCCATTGTTTATCGGATTCAAGTCGGGAGCGATACATACGCCTACCGATTCAACCTATACATGGAAACAAAGAAATGAATGGGTTTCCAGTGGAAAATACCAGGGAAGAGTCGAAGAGGGGAATCGGGAACTCTTTGAAATCGTTGACCTCATTACTGAAAAGGACCCCTCGGCAGTCATCGTTCTCTTGGGCGATCATGGAGCTTGGCGTCTACAGGGCATCTGGAAGGACGCAACCTACGGGGATGCCGCAAGCCTCGATGCGCTCCTGAAGCAACATGGCGAAAGTCTAGATACCTTTGCCAGCGATGTTTACGGAACGTTTCTGGCGATCCGGATGCCGGAGAAGGGCGATATTTCCAACGGACTGCCCGTGAGTCACGTCAATCTTTTCCGGCACATTTTCGCGGCGGCCAGCCCGGAGACGAGCCGCGCCATCCTGGCACGCAGGGCGCCATCCGAATCGGGCCGGGATCTATTGGGTTTCATGCTCGTCAAGGATGGTGTCGTCCAGCATCCGGTGAAACCATGACCTGAATGGATGTGACGGCAGGACGGGATAACCGGCTGTGCGGTTATCCCGTTTTCTTCTTCAGTCCCTGGTTGTTTCGACCTGCTGCAACGGTTCAACGGCAATCACTGTTGCCGATTTGGGTTTGCGGCCACGGCGGACGGGTTCTTCCGGCGCGCCGGTGCCGAATTGCGCTTTTTTCTCCGAACTGGTCTCGATCATGACGAGTCCTGATTCTTCCGGGAGACCGACGAAAAGATCGCCCGTTGTGGGGGCGGTTTTTTTCTCGGGCGCGGTCTTCGCTTCAGCTTCAGCTTTCGCTGCCGTTTCCGCCTCCGGAGCGGTGACGGCTGCCGTCACGATGACGGGCGTGATGGTGGCCGGAGCCTCGATTACTGCGTCGTTTTCCTGGATCAGGGGCAGAGAGACCGGCTCGTCGGGGGCAGGTTCCTGAGCAAAGGCCGGCCATGGAAAGAGCGTTTCGGGCAGGGAGGACGGCTCGTCGCGGGTGTGCTCCCGTTGCAGCGCCGCCGCAGGCATCGAGGCGGTTGCGGGCTGAGGCGCGAGCGGTTGGTTGAGGGCAACGGGAAGCGTGTCCAGTGAGGGAGCCGGCGTCTCGGAGGGGGCGTCGAAAGGCTGGCCCGGCACGACGGGCAGGGACTCTTTCGGCGTGGTGACCTCCGGGGATTCCGGCGGGGTATCTCCGGCCTCGGCTGATCGCCCACGGCGGCTGCCACGACTGCGGCGGCGGCGCTTTTCGGGCGAAGGATCGGCATTGGCGGCAGGAGTATCGGACTCATCAGACGTTGTGGCCGCGACCTGCGCTTGCGCGGCAGCCTGTTCGATTCCGATGGATTCCACGATGTCCGGGCGTTGTGACACGGGCGCGTGGGATTCCAGCGCGGCAGGCTGGTCGGCCTGGGTGGTGGCCGAAACTTTTGTGGCTTCCTCGTCGACGACTTTGTCCCGGCGACGGCGACGATTGGCGTTGGGTTTCGCGTTGTCGGCTGCGGGTGCGCGCGCAGCCGCTTCGGGACGTTCCTGCCGTTCTCCCTGCGTTTTGGCTTGGCGTTGCGGTTTTTCCAGCGCGGAAGAGGGGGCGCTTTTCTCGGTGCGGGCGGTGCGGCTGCTTTCCCGTTCGCTGCGCGGTCCCCGTTCGCTACGGGCGCTGCCGTTGCTGCGGCGCTCGCTTCCCCGTTCGCTGTTGCGGTTGCTGCGTTGTTCACCGCGAGGACGGGATTCGCGGGGTGCGGGAACGGCGGTTTCCTTTTCCTCTTTCTCGTGGTGCTCCCCGGTAGACAGGCTGCCGAGCCAGTGCATGAAGCGCGCAAAAAGTCCCGGAGTCTGCGCGACGCCTCCGACAGGGGGCATTTCGGGCGTGGGTTGCGAGGGGGGAATATACTTGACGGCGGCTTCCTGCCGTGTGGCCTTGTCGCCGTTGCGATGGCTGCTGGAAGGAATTTCTTCGTCAGGTTGCTGAACGAGCTGATAGCTGACAGTGAGTTTGTCGTCCTGGTTGAGTTGCTCGTGCCGCAGGCGCGTGATTTCGTGCGCCGGGGTCTCCATGTGACGATTGGGCACGATGATGAGTTGAATCTTGTGACGCAGTTCGATCCTGGCGATGTCGACCCGCTTTTCGTTGAGCAGGAAAGTGGCAACGTCGACCGGCGCTTGCAGGTACACGGCGCCGGTGTTTTCTTTCATCGCCTCTTCTTCAATGATGCGCAGAATGTGCAGGGCAGATGATTCGGTGCCGCGAATGTGGCCCGTCCCGGTGCAGCGCGGACAGGTGATATAGCTGGTTTCGGCCAGAGTGGGGCGCAGGCGCTGACGGGAGAGTTCGAGCAGGCCGAAGCGGCTGATCTTGCTGGTCTGAACACGGGCCCGATCGTAGCGCAGGGCATCGCGCAGGCGGTTTTCGACTTCGCGCTGGCTCCTGGCGGATTCCATGTCGATGAAGTCGATGACGATGAGTCCGCCCAGGTCGCGCAGCCGGAGCTGTCGGGCGATTTCGTCGGCGGCTTCGAGGTTGGTGCGCAGGGCCGTCTCTTCGATGTCCGAACCCTTGGTGGCGCGCCCCGAATTGACGTCGATGGCCACAAGCGCCTCGCTGTGGTCGATGACGACTGCGCCGCCCGAGGGAAGGGAGACCTGACGGGAGTAGGCCGACTCGATCTGGTGCTCGATCTGGAAGCGTGAGAAGAGCGGAACGTCATCGGTGTAGCGTTTGATTCGGTTGACGTTGCCCGGCATGACGTGGCTCATGAACTGGCGTGCCTGCTCATGGATGTCGTCGGTGTCGATGAGGATTTCGCCGATATCGGGCTGGAAGTAGTCGCGGATGGTGCGGATGACGAGGCTGCCTTCCTGGTAGATGAGGAATGCGCCGCTCTGTTCGCGCGCCGCGCCTTCGATGGCCGTCCAGAGTTGCAGCAGGTAGCTGAGATCCCATTGCAGTTCTTCGAGACCTCGGCCTATGGCGGCTGTACGCGCAATGAAGCTCATGCCCTGCGGCACTTCGATCTGATCCGTGATTTCGCGCAGTTCGGCGCGTCCTTCGCCTTCGATCCGACGCGAGATGCCGCCGCCGTGCGGATTGTTCGGCATCAGAACGAGATAGCGGCCCGCCAGCGAGATGAAGGTGGTGAGCGCCGCGCCCTTCTTGTCGCCGCGTTCATCCTTTTGAACCTGGACGATCAGTTCCTGGCCTTCGCGCAAGACTTCGCGGATGCCCTTGCGGGGATCTGCGCCGGGTTTGAAATAGGAACGGGAAATTTCCTTGAAAGGCAGAAAACCGTACCGAAAACCATACTGCTCCGAGCCGTAGTCGACGAAGGCGGCTTCGAGGCTGGGTTCGATGTGGGTGATGGTTGCCTTGTAGATGTTTCCTTTGCGTTCTTCCTTGTTGGCCGATTCGATATCGAGGTCGATCAGTTTTTGGCCGTCTACGATTGCGACGCGTAACTCCTCGGCCTGCGTCGCGTTGAAAAGCATGCGCTTCATTCTGGGTCGTTCTCCCGCGTCAGTGCACACGGGCAGGGACGACCGGCGCGCGCCATCGCGCTGATCCGGGGTTCAGGAGCGGTTATGTCGGGCTGCTTTCATCCGGTGGAGCTTATCCTGTGATGGGTTGGCTGGTCGTGTTCTTCACTTGTTTCTGCCTCGGCTTTGGGCGCGGGCAGGAACATTTGATCCTGCGGTTTTGCGTACTGCGCGTTATGTATCCAGCCGCGTGGGCTGAACGGGTGTGTCGAAAAAAGGTCGTTGCGCTATCATTACCACCCTTCAGGGCGCGTGACAGCGCATGCGGCAGATCGGGAGCGCACGGGGCGGTTCAAGCGTCGTCACTCTCCATCACCTCCTGGCGCATGGCGTGTCGACTACAAACGATCTCAAGCCGGGCGGATTATATTCAGGATGATGCTTCAAAGCAAAGTAAACGTTGTCAGACACGAATGGATTGATGAATCCTCTGCCGGACAACGCATCGACAATTATCTCTTACGTGTTGCGAAAGGCGTGCCGAAGAGCCACATTTACCGCATTTTGCGCGGTGGCGAGGTGCGGGTGAATGGTCGGCGGGTGTCGCAAATTTACCGCCTCGCCGTCGGCGACGAGGTACGGATTCCGCCGTTGAGGCTGGCCAGTCCATCCGTATCCTCCTTGTACACACCTGTGGGAAAGCCCTTGCCCGTGGTGTTCGAGGACGAATTTTTCCTGGTGGTGAACAAACCTTCCGGGCGTGCCGTGCATGGAGGTAGCGGCATCAGTTTCGGTGTGATCGAACAGTTACGCGCCCAGCGGCCTGAATTGAGGATGTTGGAACTTGTGCACCGGCTCGATCGTGGAACGTCCGGCCTGTTGATCGTGGCAAAGAAGCGTTCGGCGCTGACCGCGTTGCAGGACATGATGCGCGCGGGGTTGGTGGAGAAGCGTTATTTCGGTCTCGTCGCTGGTCGATGGCCGAATCTGCTGCAACACGTGCGCGCGCCGTTGCTCAAGTATCTCACCGAAGCGGGGGAACGCCGCGTCAAGGTGAGCAAGTTGGGCAAACAGGCGCACAGCATCGTGCACCTGATCAAACGCTGGAAACGGTTCAGTCTGCTCGAAGTCGAGTTGAAAACGGGGCGCACCCATCAGATACGGGTGCATCTTTCCCATCTCGGTTTTCCGCTCGTGGGCGATGACAGGTACGGAAATTTCGCCCTCAATCGGATGCTCATGAGCGATGGGTTACATCGGATATTTCTGCATGCCGCGAAACTCGCCTTTGTCCATCCGATGAGAGGCGAGCAGTTGGTGTTTGAAGTGCCGCTGTCCGAGGAATTGCTGGGTTTTGTCGCGCGGCTCGATGAATGGGAGGCCGAGGGGTAAATATGGGCGAAATGAACGAAGAGATGCCGATTTCGTTTCTGCGGGTGACGGATGACTCGGGCGCGGTCATTGCGCCGGAATGGCTTTTTCGCGCCGAGTCCGTGCATCGTCAACTGCGTGACAGGTTGCCGCCGGGTTTCGATGCCTGGCGGCAAATTCTGCAAACCGTTTTTGCCAATGGCGGGCGCATGACGCTGGCGATCGAGGGCGAAATGGTCAGGGGAGTCGCCTTGTGGCGCATCATCGAGAATACCTACGAAGGTCGTCGCCTGTACGTGGATGATCTGGTGGTCGATGTGGCTTGTCGCTCACAGGAGATCGGCAAGCGCCTCATCGGTTGGCTGGAGGATGAGGCGCGGGCGCGTTCCTGTGCAGTGCTGGCGCTGGACTCCGGCGTCATGCGCAGCGGGGCGCATCGGTTTTATTTTCGGGAAGGTTTTTCCATTGCGTCCTTCAGCTTTCGGAAAAATCTGGAATAGAACCGGGTTCAGGCCAGCAGCAAAAACAGCGTCGGGCGTTTGGCAAGCAGGGGCGGCGGGGTTTTGCGCCAGTCGGCGATGGAAAGGGTGCGCAGGTATTCGTTGGCGGTGGCAAGTTCGCGTGCAACACACAGGCGGCTGGACGGCTGGCAGACGTGGAGCAGGGCGGCGAACAGGTGTTCGTTGCGATAGGGCGTCTCGATGAAGATTTGCGTGCGGGTGAGCCGCCGGGATTCGTCTTCGAGGGCGCGCAGACGACGGTCGCGGGCGTCCTTCGCGGACGGCAGGTAGCCGTGGAAAGCAAAATTCTGGCCGTTGAGGCCCGACCCCATCAGGCCGAGCAGAATGGACGACGGGCCGACCAGCGGGACGACGCGCACGCCGAGGGCGTGAGCGCGGGCGACGAGCCGCGCGCCGGGATCGGCGATGGCCGGACAACCGGCGTCCGACATCAGGCCGACGTTTTCGCCCTTGAGCGCCGGGGCAAGCAGGGCATCCAACTCGTGTTCGCTGCCCTCGATGGGCAACTCGCGGATGTCGGTATCGCGCAACGTGCCGGGAAAGTCGATGCGCTTCAGGTGGGCGCGGGCGGTGCGGGCGTTTTCGACCACGAAATGACGGATGTCGACGACACGGGACTGCACGGCGGCGGGCAGATAATCCGTCCAGGGCGCGTCTCCCAGGCCGGTAGGAATGAGCACGAGATCGCCATTGGTCGCGTCCGGCAATCTCATGGCAGTTCCACGCCTGCCGCGCGAAGCATGCGGGCAAGCGCGATCAGGGGCAGTCCGATGAGGGCGGTAGGATCGTCGCCCGAGAGCGCGTCGAGCAGCGCGATGCCCAATCCTTCGCATTTGGCGCTGCCCGCACAGTCGAGCGACGGTTCGCGTTCGAGGTAGCGGCGAATTTCAGGCTCACTCAGCAGACGGAAGCGTACGCGGGTGAGGACGTTTTCGCACTGTTCGCGTCCGTTGCGCCCGTCGATGAGGGCGACGGCGGTATGGAAGAGCACTTCCTGACCGCTCATGCGTTGCAGTTGGGCGACCGCGTTTTCGATCGAACCCGGTTTGCCGAAAATCTCCGCGCCAAGGGCGGCGACCTGATCGCTGCCGATGACGAGATCGTCAGGCCGTGACCGCGAAACATCACGCGCCTTGGCGAGCGCCAGCCGTTTGGCGAGATGTTCGGGGGCTTCGTCGGGCAGACGGGTTTCGTCGAGCTGCGGACTCGATGTCTCGAAAGGCAACCCGAGGCGTTCGAGCAACTGGCGACGATAGATCGAAGTCGAGGCGAGAACGAGGTGGGGCAGAAAGGACGGGGGTACGGATGAGTGTGTGTTCATTGAGGTACAGCAAAATTGAAGTTTGATGTTTGGCGTGCCGTCTCATTCAGCAACCCGGTCGAAGATCCAGCCCGAAAAGCGAAAACGCGACGTTTCGTCTTTTTCGTTTTCCAGTTGCACTACTGAACCAGTGTCGGTCAGCGGGCCTGAAACAACACGTACAGCCGTCTCCGAAACCGGCTGCAACAGCATTCGAACATCTTCCTCGGAGTGTGTACGGTATTCCACCCA
>WRNU01000113.1 GCA_009776435.1 Betaproteobacteria bacterium
AGGGCGCGAAACTGCTTCGCCAGCCAGTCGACACGGGACTTCTCGCCCATCCCCGCATCGGTGGTATCGAAGTAGACGGTGAGCGGCTCGCCCGTGCGCGCGTCGCGCCCATTCGGCCAGCCCGCCTGGGCCAGCAGCCTTTTCGCCTCGCTCACTCCGCGCCGTTGCAGCTTGCCGTCGCGCCATTCGTAGACGACGGGATTGATCCCGGCCTCCCCCTCATGCGCGCCAAAAACCCCCGGCGGAATCGGCTGCATCGCCGGCACCCCGCGCCCATTGAGAAAAATCGAAATGTATTCCTCCGTATCGAGCGCCACAGAAATGGCCTGCCGCAACAGCCGCGCGCGTTCCTGTCCGGCGGCATCCTTTCCGACCGCTCCGACCAGCGGATCGCGCATGTTGAAACCAAAGTAGAAGGTAGACGAAGACACGGAAGTCATCAGACGAATGCCGCGCGCAGCCATGTCGTCGGAAAGCGTCACCTCGCCCTGCCCCCCCATGTTTACCGCCTGATCGAAATTGTCCGATGAAATGCCGGCAGCATCGTAATAACCTTGCAGGAACTTGTTCCAGTATGGAATCGCCTCGCGTTCGCGCGTAAACACGACCTTCTCGACCAGAGGCAGGAGTTTGCCGCAATCGGCCAGCAGTCCTTCTTCCTCATCGCCCGGTGCGCCCTCGCAGGGGTAGGTATCGGCACGGAAATTGGGGTTTTTCTCCAGCACCATCCGGGCATTGGGGTTGTTTTCCGTCAGCATGTAAGGCCCGGTTCCCATCGGCCAGCGATCGAGGGTCAGATTGCGTCTGGCCATGCCCGGCTGTGAAAAAAAGCGGTCGACTTCCGGCGGAACCGGCCCGAAAAACGGCATGGACAACCAGTACAGGAATTGCGGATACAGGCCGGTCAAGGTGATCCGGTACGTGTAACGGTCGACCTCTTCGACCCCGTCGAGCGTAAATTGATCGAGATCGAGCCAGACGCCCGGATTCTTCTTCGCCTCTTCGTTGAGCGTGGCTTGCAGGGTTTTAAGTCCCGGCAAATACTCGGCCATCAGTTCAAAAATCGGAGACTGCACGCCGGGATGCGCCAGTCGTTTGATTTCATAAACGAAATCGTTGGCGACCAGTTCCCGGCTGTCCAGGTGGGCGAAATCCATCGGACTCCGAATACCGGCCAGATCGGCCTCGGAGAGTTCAAAATAGCGCGGCTTTCCTTGCTCGTCGCGGGCAAAAGCCGGGTGAGGCTGATAGCGCACGCCGGGGCGGATGCTGATTTCAATCTCGCTGCGCGCCACCTTTGCCGGATTGGAGGCATCGCGCAATTCGCGCCCGTCGGCGGCGAAATAACGCACCGTCGGCATACCCGCCGCCACGGCGGGTTCCAGGACATAGGGCCGCTTCAGATAGTGATACTGCAAGGGCGGCTCGACGATCTGGTAGAGAAAGGTGGCCTCGTCCTCGGCAAACGACTGCGCCGGATCGAGGCGTCGCGGTCGTTCCATGAACGCGGTATACAGGATGTTCTGCCCGCTCTCATCGGTGGGATAGGGATCATTGGGTACGGGGCCGCAGGCGGCGAAAAGCAGGCAACACAAGAGCGCATACACGGCATGGCGTGTATGGACGAAAGCAGTGGGAAAAAAACGAAAGGCTCTGGTCGGCACGGGCGTCATTCTGGCAGGTTTTTACCAAACCGTGAGCGGGTGGATACTGAATAAATGAACGAAGCGGTCAGCCAGCCTCTTCGAGGAAGGCTCCGCCCTTGCGTAACATACAAAAACGCGCTGGATTGTTTACAATGGCGCCCCGACCAAAAACATGGCGCTTGCTTTTGGCATATCAACTGTTCGCCGTCGTTCATCAGGGGAGCTTCATGTCAAAATTTTTTCCCGTCGTACCCGCATATCAATCATTTTACTCGTTATCTTTGGAGCGATTTTTGTTCTTGCCCCGACCGTGATATCTTTTACAAAAGACTATTTCAAGGAAGCTGCGAAAGACTACTCAAAAGAAATCAAGGAATTCGTCAAAGATCACTTAAAAGATGCCGGTACAGATTATTTGAAAGATGTTGCCCAGGACTGCATAAAAGAGGATACCTGAAAGTGTATCAAAGACATTGCCAGGGACTATTTGGATGACGCCACTAAAGACGACCTGAAAGACGCTGCCAAGGACTATATAAAAGAGAAAATAAATCCCTTTCCCGAAGTAAATGACAGCACTGTTGATCTCGATGTTCCAAATTCTGCAACCTAACGTGGTACATGCATTCTTTCAGTGGAGGGCCGACCACATAGGGGGTGAGAATGACGTAGGGGCGCGATTTATCGCGCCCAATGAACACGATCGCCACAGTTTGGGCGCGATAAATCGCGCCCCTACGAGACCCCTCGTGACCATCTCTCCGCCACGGGTACGCTCGGGCTACACAGCAGGTTGTCTGGCGCATCTGCTTATCCGGGCACAAACGGCTTGGGCTGCCGGAAGCGTGGGAGCAAGGATTTTATGAACCTCCCTGCCGAGTGCAGCGCACGTGGAGCACGCAACGCCGTACCGCTTCGACCCGGATGTCCCGCCGGGCCGGGTCCTGGCGGTGCGAGGGCGCTGATTTTCCAGCAACGCCGGAACCCTTCAGCGCGAGTACGAACGCGCGATGCCCGCCTGTCGCGCGGCGCCGATCCCTTCGCCCAACCTCACGCCACATTCATACCGCCATGCACGGCAGGGCCGACGCGCGACAGGTGTTCCATATAGCAACACCTGTAAGTGTTCGGGATCATTTTTGGTTATAATCGTCGCCCAAGCCACGAGGAGTTATCGACCAATGGGTTTTCTTGCCGGCAAACGTATTCTGATCACTGGGTTATTGAGCAATCGATCAATCTCCTTTGGTATCGCTAAATCCATGCACCGCGAAGGTGCGCAGTTGGCGTTCACATACCAGAATGACCGGTTTCATGATCGGGTCGAAAAAATGGCTGCCGAGTTCGGCAGTTCGTTGCTTTTTCCGCTCGATGTCCAGGATGACGCCCAGATCGAGGGACTGTTTTCCAGCCTTGGCGAACAATGGGACGGACTCGACGGCGTCGTCCACTCGATTGCCTACGCGCCGGGCGAGGCGCTCGAAGGCGACTTTCTCGAAGGTTTTTCGCACGAGGCGTTCCGTACCGCGCTCGAAGTCAGCGCCTATTCTTTCCCCGCGCTGGCCAAGGCTGCCCGACCGTTGATGAAAGGCCGCAACGGCAGCCTGCTCACCATGACCTATCTGGGCGCGGTGCGTACCATGCCCAACTACAACCTGATGGGGCTGGCAAAGGCCAGTCTCGAAGCCTCGGTACGCTATCTCGCGTCCTGCCTCGGCCCCGAGGGAACCCGTGTCAACGCCATTTCCGCCGGACCGATCAAAACCCTGGCGGCCTCAGGCATCGGCAGCTTCAACAAGCTCCTCGCATTCAACGCGCACAATGCGCCACTGCGACGCAACGTCACCATCGACGAAATCGGCAACACCTCCGCGTTCATGTGCTCCGATCTGGCAAGCGGCATCACCGGCGAAATTCTTTACGTCGACGCGGGTTTCAACACCACGGCGCTCGGTAACGCCCAGCCATTCTGATTCGCGCCTTTCGACGGGGTACGGTCGCATACACTCGGAATCGGTAGTAGTTCCGGGTTTTCTGTCGTCTACGGATGGAAAATGCAGCTTGTATCGCATAGTGATCGTCAAGATAATCAATGCGCAGGCCAGAACCTGGATCAACGATTCGCCGCGCACATGATTACCGCATCCAGGCAGCCGGAGTCCTCCATGGTTTTTGAAAAATTGTTCATGCTCATGGCCGAAAAAAAAGCCTCGGACATTTTTGTGACGGCCGGCGCCCCGATTCACCTCAAGATCGAGGGAGTCTCCCTTCCGATCAACCAACAGATCATGGAACCGGCCATGATCAAGAAAATGCTCTACGAGATGATGAGTCCCGAGCAGGTGGATCGCTTCGAGCGCGAGCGGGAAATCAATATCTCCTTCGGACGGCAGGATCTGGGGAACTTTCGCATCAATGCGTTCTGGCAGCGCGGCTCGGTCGCCATCGTGGTGCGTTACATCCAGGGCAACATCCCGTCCATCGACACCCTGATGCTGCCTTCCATCCTCAACGATCTGGCGATGGAAAAACGCGGTCTGGTCCTGGCGGCAGGCGCCACCGGCTCCGGCAAATCAACCTCGCTGGCCGCGATGATCGACTATCGCCTCCGCAACAGCACCGGCCACATCCTCACGGTCGAAGACCCGATTGAATTTCTTTTCCGCCACAACAAATCCATCGTCAACCAGCGCGAAATCGGCATCGACACCCATAGCTGGCACAACGCGCTACGTAACGCCATGCGACAGGCGCCGGACTGTATCCTGATCGGGGAAATCCGCGACCGCGAAACCATGCAGGCGGCCATTGCCTACTCACAGACCGGCCACCTTTGCCTCGCCACCCTGCACGCCAACAACGCCTATCACGCCCTGAACCGAATCGTGAACTTCTTCCCGCTCGAAAACCGGGAACTGCTTTTCCTCGATCTTTCCATCGCGTTGCGCGCCATCATCTCGCAACGCCTGGCCACCAAACCCGACGGGCAACGCATCCCGGCAGTGGAAATCCTGCTGAACACTCGCCACATCGCCGACCTGATCCAGACGGGCGCGCTCACCAGCATCAAGGAAGCGATGGAACAAAGCATCGCTCCCGGCTCACAGACCTTCGAGCAAGACCTGTACCGTCTTTACTACGAAGAGAAAATCACCCTCGAAGAAGCCCTGAGCAACGCCGATTCGCCCACCAACCTGCACTGGCTCATCAATAATGGCATGGAGATGCTTCGGCAGGATAAAACCCTTGACGATGGCGCCGCCGACGCCCTCACCATTCCCGATCTGGGCCAAACCCACCCGAACGCTTCCTTCGGAACATTCCAGTTCGACAAGAGCTGAACGGAACCGGGCAGCAAACGCAACTACGCCACTTTTTCCGAAACGATATGCGAAAGTTATCTGTTCGAGTCCAACAAAAAACCGGCGTAGATAGCAGCCGTCTTTTCCACGATCAGCCATTCCGGTTCCGAGAACTAGTGCATACCTCAATCCACCCATTTATAAGTAGTTTCCGCTGCCCGTGGCCTCCAACATATACATTGGTCACGCTTTTTGTTCTTATGGAATCGTAATTATTCTCATCTTGAGGGCTTCGCAAGAGAGCCACAAAAAACCTTCAAAATCCGTTTTTCGTGGCCACAGGTATTGAAACATACAGGGCAGTTTTTTTGGAAACAGGAGTTTTCGGGGCGCCCGTGATGTCAACGCAGGAAGTATATAGAACGCTATTATCACCTTTTATCTTTCCACCAACGGTTCTCGTGGTGGATGAAGCAAACGATGTCCGTGATCTGCTATGCGAATCAATTTTCACTGCGGGCTTCATCGTCCTTCCGGCGAACAACGCCGATGAAACCCTGGAACACTTGAAAATTGTCATACCCGACGCAGTTCTGCTTGACGCGACCTCACCCGACATCGGGGGCTTCGATCTGGGCCGTCGGATCAAGTCGATACCGGACTGGATCAGGATTCCCATCCTCTTCATGATCGAACAGGCAAACGCCCAACAAATCATCGGCAGCTACGAGAACGGCGGTATCGACTACATATCGAAGCCCCTGTGCATTCCCGAAGTGCTCGCCCGGTTGCTCACATGCGTCACCGCCCGCACCCATGCCAGAGAGCACAAGGCATTCGCCGAATGCCTCCAATGCCACGCAATCCATCTTCCCCGTCCGCCGCTGCATTGAGTCGCTCCGCCTCTGTGGAGGGCCGACCACATAGGGGCGTAGGGGCGCGATTTATCGCGCCCAAGGAGCACGAGCGCCGCAATTTGGGCGCGATAAATCGCGCCCCTACGAGTGATCCAGAAACGCCACCGCTACGCTTTCTTCGCGCGTGCGGCGCATCGGGGGGAGGCTGCGCCAGACGGCCTTGCCGTAGGATTTGTCGATCATGCGCGGATCGCAGACGCACAGCAGCCCCCGGTCGCGCTCGCTGCGAATGAGTCGCCCCGCGCCCTGCTTCATGCTGATGACGGCACGCGGCAACTGGTGATGGAGAAAGGGGTTGAGTCCCTGCTTTTCCATGTGCTCGACTCGGGCAGCGAATACGGGGTCGTCGGGCGGGGCGAACGGGAGTTTGTCGATGATGACGAGCGAGAGCGCGTCGCCCGGCACGTCGACTCCTTCCCAGAAGCTCTGACTCGCCACGAGCACGGCATTGCCCAGCCGACGGAAGCGTTCCAGCAGTTCGGTACGCGAACCCTCGCCTTGCAGCAACAGGGGCAGCGGCTCTTCCTCTTCGCTCTGCCGTAATCCCTCGGTGAGCAGTTCGTGGATGCGGCGCATCGCCCTGAGCGAGGTGCAGAGCACGAAAGCACGCCCCCGCGCAGCGCGAATGAGCGGCAGGGCGACGCGCGTTACTGCCTCGGCATACAGGGGAAAATTGGGATTGGGCATGCGGGTGGGGGCATAGAGCACTGCCTGTTCGCCGTAGTCGAAGGGGCTGCCCCATACGCCGGTCAGCGGCGCAGGCTCCAGCCCGATGATGCCGATTTCCCGACAGTAGTGGCCGAGATCGGTACCGATGGCAAGCGTGGCCGAGGTGAAAATCCACGCACGGGGAGGGCCGCCGTCGAGTTGCCGCCGGAAAAGACTCGCCACATCGAGCGGGGTGGCGTTGAGCGTGACGGCATGCGTAAAGACTTCGACCCATTGGATCGTCTCTCCCGACTCGCCGGGATTGCGCCAGTGTTCGAGTTGCGCGGCCAGTTCCCGCGTGCGGCGCAGGCAATTCGCCAATCCTTCGGAACGCTCGGCCTGAGTCTCCAGCAGGGCATCGAGACGCGCGAGTGCCCCGGCAAATGCCGCGAGTTGTGGCGAAAATTCTTCCCGTTGCGCGGCCTGCGCCGCCGAGAGCCTGGCCGACTCGGGGCCGAAGGCAAGCCGAAAATCCCTGGTGGCTTTTTCCAGCGCGCGTGTCTCGTCGATCAGGGCCACGCAGTCGCGCGCGGCAGCAACGGTCTCGGAGCGGGTATCACGCGCGAGGTCCAACGCCTGCGAGGTGGAAACGCTCTCCCCGAAGAAGAGGCTCGCGGTTTCCGGCAACTGGTGGGCCTCATCGAAAATCACCGTGTTGCAACTGGGCAGCAGTTCGCCCATGCCCTCGTCCTTCAGCATGACATCGGCGAAAAAAAGGTGGTGATTCACGACCACCACATCGGCTTCCATCGCTGCCCGCCGCGCTTGCAGAACAAAACATTTTTTGATGTCCGGGCAATCCTGCCCGAGGCAATTGTCGCGGCTGGACGTGGCCGCCACCCATGCGCCGGAATCCTCCCGCACATCGGTGCATTCACTCCGGTCGCCGCTGTGGGTCATCTGTGCGAAACGGGCAATGGCGCGCAAATCCGCTGCGTCCTGCGCGGTGATGAATCGCCCGTCGCGGCGATTGCGTTCCAGGTGGTAGGGACACACGTAGTTGGCCCGTCCCTTGAGGAGCGCCGTCGTGACCGGCACTTTGAGCGCGTCGCGCACGGTCGGCAGGTCGCGGTTGAAGAGTTGATCCTGCAAGGTGCGCGTGCCGGTGGATATGATGGTCTTGCCTCCCGAAAGCAAGGCCGGAGCAAGATAGGCAAAGGTTTTGCCCGTCCCCGTGCCCGCCTCGGCCACGAGCACGCGATGACCTGCGATGGCCTCCAGGATGCGTTGAGCCATTTCAAGCTGCTGATCCCGCGCCCGAAACCCCGGAACGGCGGCAGCCAGTGGCCCATCTGCCGCAAAGATGCGGGTGAGGTCGGGAAGCCGTTCCCCGTGATTGGTCATCGGGACTCGCGCACGAAGGCGGCAATGGCGTCGATGACGGCCTCGGACCGGGTGAGAAAAGGGAAATGCCCGCAGTCGTCGACCTTCATCAGCCTCGTCTGCGGCGCGTTGCGCTGGATGGCTTCGATCTGGTCGAGCGTTGCGTATTCGTCCTGTACGCCCTGAATGGCAAGCGTCGGGCAGGCAACGTTTTTCAGCGAGGCTTCGATGTTCCAGTCGCGCCGCGCCGGGTCGAGCCAGACATGACACCAGCCGTAGAAAGCGGAATCCACGTCCCGATGATATTTTGCCAGCCGCGCACGAAGCTCGCCCTGTTCATAGGCGACGCGGGCGCGTTCGATGCCCTCGATGCAAACCTCCTCGACCCAATAATGCGGCGCGATGACGACGATGCCCGGATAACGCGCGCATTCGGGATCGTCCGCCGCCGCAAGCAGGGCAATGGTTCCGCCGTCGCTGTGCCCGATCAGCCAGGGCCGTTCGATGCCCATCGCCCCAAGCACGGCGGGCAGGCCTTCCAAAGCTTCACGTTCGAGGTAATCGGCAGGAAAAGGCTCATCGTGCGGTCGGGGCGTAGACGCGCCGTAGGCAAACCGGGAATAGGCAAACCCACGGCATTGCAGGCGTTCGCACAAGGCTTGGGGAAAGTCGCGCCACAACGCGATGCAGCCCAGACCTTCATGAAGGAAAACGAGCGTCGGCGCGTCCGCCGGAACGTTTTCCGGGCCAAACCAGGCAAATTCGAGCGTTAACGCACGGGGTGATGGAAGGGAAAGAAACTGTTTCATGGGTTCATGCCGTCAAATCGTCCTGCGGGGTCTCCTGGCGGTGCGGTTCGGCCAGATACTCGTGCGTGCGCATCTCGATGAGACGACTCACGGTGCGGGTGAATTCGCTGGCATGCACCCCTTCGACATAGAGATCATTCGCCGGACCTGCCGCGCTGGCAACGAGCTTGACACGAAAGTCGTAGAGCACGTCAATGAGCCAGGTGAACCGACGCGCTTCCGATGCCTCGCCCGCGCGCATGACCGGAACGTTGGAAAGCAGCACCGTATGATGGGCGCGGGCGATTTCCAGATAATCGTTCTGGGAACGGGCCGTGCGGCAAAGCGCGTCGAAATCGAACCAGATCACGTCATCGACACGGCCACGCACGGGCAGGCGACGCTCCAGCACTTCGATTTCTCCCGCCTGCGGGGCAATCCCCGTCAAGCGCCGGAAATCCTCGACCAGACGCGCGTCCGCCTCGGCATCGGCGGGAACGAGCC
>WRNU01000114.1 GCA_009776435.1 Betaproteobacteria bacterium
GATAACCCTTCGGAGGAGGCATGAAATGCCGCAAATCATCAATACAAATATTTCGTCACTGAACGCGCAACGAAACCTGGATACTTCTCAGGGGTCCTTGTTTACTGCGCTGCAAAGGTTGTCTTCCGGTCTGCGGGTGAACAGTTCCAAGGACGATGCCGCTGGCTTGGCGGTGGCGGAGAAAATGAACGCGCAGGCGCGTGGCATGACGGTGGCGATCCGCAACGCCAACGACGGCATCTCATTGGCGCAGGTCGCCGAGGCGGGAATGAACGTCATCGGCGAGCACTTGCAACGGATGCGCGAACTGGCGGTGCAGGCGGCTTCCGGCCAGTGGGATTCGGACAACCGCAGCGCGCTGGATACCGAATACCAGCACCTGAAGAGCGAAATCGACCGGGTCATCAGCGCCACCAATTTCAACGGCCAGAAGCTGCTGGACGGCACTTTCTCCGACGGGGTGATTTTCCAGGTCGGGCCGAGTTCGACCGAGGAATCGCAAATCCTGGTGGAGATCAGCCCGGTTTCCGTCGATACCGCTGCGATTACCGGCACGGATGGCCTGAACGCCCTGAGCGAACTTTCTGCGCTCGATGCGGCCATCGACAGCATCAACAACAACCGCGCTTCCCTTGGCGCGATCCAGAACCGTTTTGAAGGCGTACTCACCCAGTTGGCGGCGGCGCGGGAGTCTACCGAAGCTGCGCGCAGCCGGATCATGGATGCGGACTACGCTTCTGAAACCGCGAAGCTGGCGCGTGCGCAGGTACTGCAACAGGCCGGGGTGGCCATGCTGGCCCAGGCCAACGCCTTGCCGCAGAACGTGCTGCGGCTGCTGCAATAAAAACCCACGTCCTTCCTCCTTGCGCGCCACTGCGGTTCATAGCCGGATCGTGGCGCGTTTTTTGTTCCGGACGACGTATGTTGAATGCGCGTTGCAAGACGGGTCGGATCGCCGGGGTGATACGTGAAAACCCGCACACTTCACTCAGGAAATGGGCAGGTGACAATCATTGCACTTAAAGAAATTCCGGCTTGCGCCGTTACCGCAATCAGGCAGACGAGCAACGGATAGCGTCCAAGGCTCCAGTGACTGATCCGGCGTCTTGCTCGAACGAAGTCCATCCCGAAGGAGATAGAAATGCCCCAAATCATCAATACCAACATTCCGTCGCTCAACGCCCAACGGAACCTGAACACTTCGCAAGGCTCTCTGAATACCGCGTTGCAACGGCTCTCTTCCGGCCTGCGTGTCAATAGCTCCAAGGACGACGCCGCCGGTCTGGCCGTGGCGGAAAAAATGAACGCACAGTCGCGCGGCATGGTCGTGGCGATGCGTAACGCCAACGACGGCCTGTCTCTCGCGCAAACGGCGGAAGCCGGCATGAACGTGATCGGCGATCACCTGCAACGGATGCGCGAACTGGCAGTGCAGGCGGCTTCCGGCCAGTATGATTCCGACAACCGCGCCGCGCTGGATACTGAATTCCAGCAACTGGCGAGCGAAATCAATCGCGTCATCAGCGCCACCAATTTCAACGGTCAGGGGTTGCTGGATGGTACCTTCGCCAGCGGAGTCGCCTTCCAGGTAGGCGCGACCGCGACCGACGAATCGCGGATCGATATCAGCATTGCGCAAGTGACCATCGGTACTGCTTCGATCAGCGGCAGCACGGGNGCCGATGCCCTCAGCGCNATGACCACGCTCGACGNCCTGATCGACACGATCAACAACAACCGCGCGGCCCTGGGNGCGATCCAGAACCGTTTCGAGGGNGTGCTCACGCAACTCTCGGCGGCGCAAGAGAACACGGAAGCGGCCCGCAGCCGGATCATGGACGCGGATTACGCCTCCGAGACCGCGAAGCTGGCGCGTGCGCAAGTGTTGCAACAAGCTGGTGTGGCCATGTTGTCGCAGGCAAACGCCTTGCCGCAGAACGTGTTGTCGCTCTTGCGATAGTGGATAGCGAGAAGACAACCGGCTCAAGCGGTTGAAAACGGGGAGCGCCAGCCAGGGGGTTGGCGCTCCTCTAGCCACAACAAAAGAGGGTTAAAACGTGGAAATCATTGGCATCAACGGCGTCATAGCGGGAGTGGGTCTGCCCGGTCGCGTCTCGAAGACCCCGCAGCAGCCCTCCATGCCCCTGCCCGCCGGTGCTGTCAGGTTGCCTGAGCAGTCTGTCCCGAACACCGACGAGGCGCGCGCCATCAGGCGGGGTCAGGAAGTCGGCAATCCCGGCAATGCCGCTCAGGCAGAAAGCCTGGAGCAGGCAGTGCGGGAAAGTGTGGAAAAACTGAATGAATTCATCCGTCCTTATGTGACTTCCCTGCAATTCTCGGTAGATAAAGATTTAGGCAAGGTCGTGGTCAAAATCATGGATGGCGAAACGAAGGAAATCATCAAACAGATTCCCTCTGAGGACGTGCTGGCGCTGACCAAGGCGCTCGGCAAGGTCGCAGGGTTATTCGTAAAACAAGAAGCATGAGAGCGCCGGAGAAAATTCTTCGGATTGTGCGCATGGGCGCGGTTTTTCTCGTGCGCGTTGCTTGAAGGAGGCAACACATCATGGCAACCGTTACTTCTCTGGGCGTGGGTTCCGGTTTGGGCCTGCAAGGTCTGCTCGACGATCTCATGAAGATCGAGAGACTCCCCCTTTCCAACCTGCAAAAGCAGGTCTCTTCCGTCAACACGAAGATTTCCGCGATGGGCACGTTGGCCGGCAAGCTTTCGGCGCTGCAAACGGCGGCCAAGAGTCTGAAACCGGATGTGTTGCAGTCCGCGCTGGACAAGTTCGGCACGTATAAAGGCACTGTCGGCAACGAGAGTGTGGCCTCCGTTACCGTGGGTGAAGGGGGGCTTTCCGGTAGCTATAGCCTGGAAGTGTCTCAACTCGCGCAGGGGCAGAAGTCCCGGCTCGATGCCGGTAATTTCACTGGCGGCGGGCCGATCGAGTTCAGCTTTGCCGATTCATCGAAGAATTTCTCGGTGACGCCGTCAGGCGCCAGCCTGAGCGCGGTGGCCAATGCCATCAACCAGGCCGACAAGGGCGTTACGGCGACCATCGTCAACGGCGCCGGTGGGCAACAACTGATCCTGACCGGCGCGGAAGGCGCGGAAAACGCCTTTACCGTTGGCGGCGCAGGAGTGACGGGTTCCGCGACCACGGTGCAGTCGGCGCAGAACGCGCAGTTGAAAATCGACGGAATCGACATCGTCAGTTCCTCCAATACCGTCGCGGATGCGGTGACGGGCGTGACCCTCCAATTGAAAGGCACGACGGGGGTCGGTTCGCCCACGACCATGACGGTGGAGGCGGACTTCTCCGAAAAGCTCTCGAAAGGGCTGACGGATTTCGTCAAGGCGTTCAACGATGTGATCAGCACCGTCAAGACGCTCGGCGCATACGACCCCGAAGCGAAGACTGCCGGGACGCTCAACGGCAACCGCATATTGCGGGAAACGGAGACTACGCTTCGCAACCTGGTCTTCGGTCAAAGCAGCCTCCAGGATCAGAATGGCGAAGCCATGCTGCTCTCCAAGTTGGGCATCACCTTCCAGAAGGACGGCACGCTTGCGCTCGATAGCGACAAGCTCGAGGCGGCGATCAAGAAGGATCCCGCGTTGATCGCCAACTTCAGCGCCGAAATCGGAAATCGTTTCAATACCGGGCTGGACAAACTCGCGGGAACCGGCGGCTCGGTCGAATCGGCCACGGACAGCCTGCGGGCCAGCGTCCGTGGGCTGGAAAAGCGTCAGGAAGCGATGGAGTTGCGCATGCTGGCGGTCGAAGCGCGTTATCGCAAGCAGTTCACTGCGCTCGATACCCTGATATCGCAGATGAATTCGACCAGCAACTATGTTGCGCAGCAGTTGGCCTCCCTCAACGCGAGCAAAAATTAGTGATGTCGTCCATGCCGAAGGAGAGAGATCATGTTTGGTAGACCTTCCAGTCCGGCCAGAACCTACGCAGACCTGGGACGTGAATCCGACATCAGCACGGCCAGTCCTCACCGGCTGATCGTGCTGCTGTTCGAGGGGGCTCAGACCGCAATCAACGTTGCCAGGGTGCACGCGGAGCAGGGCAACATCGCGGAGCGCGGCGCAAACATCTCCAAGGCCATCGAGATCATCAGCAACGGCCTCAAGGTGAGTCTGGACATGGAACAGGGCGGAGAGTTGGCGGTACGGCTCGCGGCCTTGTACGACTACATGGTCTCCAGGCTGCTGTGGGCGAACATGAAGAACGACATCGCCGCCTTGAAGGAAGTGCTCTCCCTGCTCGGCGAGATTCATGGGGCCTGGACTCAGATCGACCCCGAAAAGCAGGGCGGGTAGTCGGCCCTGAAAGGGTAGCTGTAGGGGCGCGATTTATCGCGCCCAAATTGCGGCGCTCGTGCTCATTGTAGGGCGCTCGTGCTTTGTGTGGCGCTCGTGCTCATTGGGCGCGATCCATTGGGCGCGATAAATCGCGCCCCTACGACATTCTCGCGGCCCTCCACAGGAGGCGTCCTGCCTAAAGCCCCCGCTGTTCCATGAAACAGGTGATCGCCTTGATGGGGTCGGATTCCGGCGCGTGCATTTTGCCGAGATCTCCCTCGTAGTTGTCGATGAGCACTGCAAGTACTTCCAGCTCATCGCTCTCCGAAGTGCCGGGCTCGGCATCCCATAGCGCGTCGACGCGGGCCAGGGCTGCGTTGTAATCGGCTTCGTTGTGGATGGGCTTGATCTTCATGGCAGGGTCTCCGTATAAGTTCCCCTTTTTACGGCAATTTGTCGAAATAGTTGAGCCAACATGACGAGTTGGACCGAAGATCCAGCCCAAATTTCCGGTATCAGTGAAATGTGACGCATTTGGAGGGAACATGCCGATGAAAGCGCAGTCGTAGCATATAAGTACGGCGAGAGGCAGCAATCTCGATCGGCGAGCAGCACGGCCTGTCGGCCATGGGCTCGGACGGAGAACGGTTTACGGTTTACAACAATAGCCAGATAGGCAGTTGAAGTGACAAAATATCCAGGTTCTTGCCGCTATGACGTGTCATTGTGGATATACACATATTGACAAAATCGCTTTTGCGAGTTAAAGCAGAAGCTGGTGCCTCTGATTTTTCGATCGCGGCGTAGTTCGCGGCATCACAAACCTTGGTAACTGCAACAGAAGGGGGTTGTCACCATGCCTGAAGTCGTTGAAGTCAAAGCCCGTAGAGGGCGTCCGCCTTATGAGCGGCCCGTTAAGCAGATGGTCTCGTTGCGTATGGACATCGATGTGCTCGAAGGTCTGCGCGCCACGGGCAAGGGCTGGCAAACGCGGATCAATTACATCATGCGTGAATGGCTCAAAGAGCAGCCACCAACGCTGTAGTCTCGGGAAGTTTTCCTGATTCCTGCCGATCGCTTCACTTCCACGTTCCGGCGAGTGAGGCGGTTGGGCTATTTCGAGTCGCTCCTGTCTGAAGGCAGGGGATTCCTGACAGGGGATTCCTTGACACCGTTTTGGGGAGCCTTCAGTTCCCGGTTTTGTCTCGCTCGACAGCGATCCCGCGATCGACAGCGGAGATTGCGCGAGACCCGTGTTCAGGAACCGTTCCATGAGGGGTGGGGCGTCCGGGATCGTAAAAAAACCCGATGGCGTGCAGAGTCTGACGAACAAATGCACACTATCGGTCCCTTTCTGCGCGTAGGATGTATACGCGGTTTTCCCAAAAAGGCGCGCGCGTTTCAGAATCAAGTGTCGGTTTTTTTTACACTTCTTTTGCGACGCGGTTTCTGTTTTTGTAGTATGATAAGCAAGTCGCTGATTATTGAGCGTATTTTTCCGTAGATACGGTTAATGCGATTGAGGCACGGATTATGCTTGCAGAGTGTGAGCTTTGTTTTGACACTCTTTCTTCATAGGACAGATCATGAACAAGAAACTTGGTCGATTTGCGCTTCCCGTCGTGCTGTTTGCCTTCGTCGGCACGGCTCAGGCGGCTCCGCAGTTGGACATCGTCTTTGGCGAGTGGGGTTCCCCCTACTTCACAACCAACGAAAAGGTGGAATACCTCGATGCTTCCCTTGCCGAGTTCGATGGCACCGGCTTCGGGAGCCTTTGGGAAGCCACAGGCAACCAATGGGTAGCCTCTCCCTACAGGGAAGGCGACTGGTGGCTTTCCAACCAACCCGGTTATGTGCCCCCCTCCTTCAGCTTTACCTCGACTGCCTATGATTTTTTCAACCTCGACAACTTGTGGCTCGCTGGCGCGTACGGTAGCCAAACCCTGACCATTACGGGTTATGCCAACGGTGTTGAAGTAAATACGGCCTTAGTCGACATCACCACGGTGGCGCAACAGTATTCCTTCACCGGCTTCGAGGCAATCGACACCTTTACCATCGCCGTCGATCCAACCACCTTCGTGGGTACCACGCCGAACGCGTTGATGTATTGGGGAATGGGCAGCATGACGGTCACGGCGGTTCCTGAGCCTGAAACCTATGCCATGTTGCTGGCGGGTCTGGGTCTTGTGGGCGTGATGGCGCGCCGTCGTCAGAGACGCTGAACACAAAAAGTCTGCCCCGTAATATCGACGGGCCTGGATTCCGAAAGGGATCCAGGCCCGTTTGTTACTCCCTCCGTCACCCGCGCTACGCGCGGCTGACACCTCCCTCAAGAGGGAGGCTGTAGAGTTAGCGCGCCTTCGGCGCGTTAGTCGACGTGGAGGTGGCGCGCCGGAGGGAGTAAAAACCCCCGAAATAAATGGCGGTATGTCTCGATAAACTTTACCATCTCAGGACATCCTCCTTTTTTCGTCATATTGCTGTTCCATGCGTACCAGTGTTCTCGATTCCGCCCATGAGGCGCGAATGGCCCTTCAGATCATTCGCCGTGACCTGCACGCCCATCCCGAACTGGCTTTCTGCGAAACGCGCACGGCGGACGTGGTCGCACGCGAGTTGTCCGCGCTGGGGTTCGAGACGCATCGCGGTCTGGCCCAAACCGGCGTGGTCGGAGTGCTTCGTGCAGGGCGTAGCGGGCGGGCGATAGGTTTGCGGGCCGACATGGATGCGTTGCCGATGAACGAGGCCAACTGTTTTGCTCATCGCTCCGTGTTTGAGGGCCGCATGCACGCTTGCGGACACGACGGCCATACCGCGATGCTGTTGGGCGCAGCCAGACTGCTTGCGGCTTCGCGCGACTTCGATGGAACCGTCTACCTGATCTTTCAGCCGGCGGAAGAGAGCAGCGGCGGCGCACGGGTCATGATCGAAGAAGGTCTCTTCGAACGATTTCCGATGGAAGCGATTTATGGCATGCACAACTGGCCGGGGCTGCCTGCCGGAGATTTCGCCGTGCACGCCGGGCCGGTCATGGCGGGGACGGATCGCTTCGATATTCGCATCCTGGGGGTTGGCGGGCACGCGGCCATGCCGCATCTGGTTGTCGATTCCATCCATGCCGGAGCGGTGCTGGTGCAGGCCGTGCAAAGCATCGTATCGCGTTCGCTCGATCCTTTCGATACCGCCGTGGTTTCCGTGACCCGTTTTCATGCGGGCGATGCTTACAACGTCCTGCCCGATCAGGCGGAACTGGCCGGTACCCTGCGCAGCTTCTCCGAAGACGTGCGGCAAAAGGCGCTCACGCGGCTCGCCGAACTGTGCGCGGGCATTTCCGCCACCCTGGGCGTGAAAATAGATTTTTCGGCGCGCGCCGACAGCTATCCGCCGACCATCAATACCGCTGCCGAGGCCGCGCGCTGTGTGCAGGCCGCTGCCGCAGTCGTGGGGCGCGAACATGTGCGTACCGATGTGCGCCCGAGCATGGGTGCGGAAGATTTCGCCTGTTATCTCCAGCACAAGCCCGGCGCATACATATGGATCGGCAATGACCCGACCGGGGGCGAACCCGGTAGCCACGCAGGGCTGCACAATCCGACTTACGATTTCAACGACGACATTCTTCCCCTCGGGGCCGCGTATTGGGTGGAACTCGTCCGGCACATCCTGGGGCGAAGCGTTCAGGGTGACGGGTGATGAGTAACGAACACGGGTCGAACGCAATTTCCGCCATTGACGGTGGGGCGACACAATCATAAATGATGAATGATTTGTCGCATTTTCCCCTTCTCCTCGTAGGATTTGCTCTCCTGCTCGGGATTGCCATCGTGCTGGTTTGGCAGACCGTGATGGCGGGGCGTCGTGAACGTCTGCTGTTGGAACGCATCAACGAAACCTTGGAGCGCCGCGTGCTCGATCAGCACCGGGAACTGTTACGCGATCTGCACGAAGGGCTGGAACGCCAGACTGATCGTATCGGAGAACATGCCCGTGCCGACCGTGAACTGCTCCAGAACGGACTGACGGCAGCCTCGATGCAATTGTCGCGCGCCATCGAAACCCTCACGCGCAGCGTGGAAGGTCAGTTGCAGACGCTCACCGGACAAGTCAATACCCGGCTCGACGAAGGCTTGCGCAAGACCCACGACACTTTCACCAGCGTCATGACGCGCCTGGCGACGATCGACGAAGCGCAGAAAAAGATCGAGGGACTCACCTCCAGCGTCGTGAGTCTCCAGGAAATCCTGGGAGACAAACGCGCGCGCGGCGCATTCGGCGAAGTACAACTCGAAGCACTGGTGCGCAATGCGCTGCCGCCGAACGCCTTTGCCTTCCAGGCGGGGTTGCCCAACGGCAATCGGGTCGACTGCCTGCTCGATCTGCCTCCACCCACCGGCAAGGTTGCCCTAGATGCCAAGTTTCCGCTCGAAAACTACAACCGGATGTTCGATTCCGCGCTGGAACAGGCCGAGCGCAAGGCCGCGCAGACGGCTTTTCGCGCTGACGTGCGTCGCCACATCGACACCATTGCCGACAAATACATCCTGCCCGGCGTCACCGCAGATGGCGCGGTGATGTTCCTGCCTGCCGAAGCGGTTTTTGCCGAATTGCATGCCTCGCATCCCGAGATCGTTGCCCACGCGCAGGCGCGACGGGTGTGGATCGTTTCGCCGACGACCTTGATGGCGGTGCTCAATACCGCGCGCGCGGTGCTGAAAGACGTGGAAACCCGTCGCCAGATTCACATCATCCAGGAAGAACTGGGGCGGCTGGCGAAGGATTTCGAGCGGTTCGACAAGCGGATGAGCGCGCTGGCCGACCATATCAGGCAGGCGAACAAGGACGTGGAAGAGGT
>WRNU01000115.1 GCA_009776435.1 Betaproteobacteria bacterium
CGCCTTCGGAAGCTGGTCACACCAGCCTGTTGATGGACTGGAAACCCGTCCGAAAACGACGGTTTTCCACGTCCGAAAATCATCTAAAAAACCCGAAAATTACCGTCCGAAAATCAAACTCGATTTATCCGGAAATCAAAGCCGCTTTACTATCACGGCAACGATTGGCCCCAGTTCAACTTTCAAATCACTTCTTTTTAAATCGGTGGAATACAGACTGGAAACGTTTCCATCAAAATACAAAGCATTTTTACAGTTCAGTTTTTCCTTAAAATAACGAGCGAATTCATAAAAATTAACGGGTGTCTCACTAATCGCAAAAAAGGCTTTTGAACCAATAACACATACTCCGTTACGAATGAATTTAGATTGTGAATCGACCGAAAACTTGGGGTTGATTTTCCCGTCGATAACAAGCATTGGGCCGGATTGCGTTGCGATGCGCATTGGAACCTTGAGTTTTTTATACTGATTGCTTTCAACGACCATCGGACCATTGGCAGAGACTGCGAAAACGCCGTTAGGCTTCATGGTGAAATTTGTTGTCCCGCTCCTCATATTGATCTGCTTATACGTGCGACCGTTCTCTATGTATAAACCGACAGGACTTCGGTCGACCTGATACATGCCAGCGTTCATCGCAAAAAGTAGCTTTTGATTCTTCGAGGCCAAAAATTTTGACAACCTGTAAAATGTTCCAAACGGCTTGCCTTTGTCATCATACAAAAACAATTCCAGACGTTGTTTTTTGGTATCGACTTCGATGACGGTTACTCGCGGTTCAGCGCATATGGCAGAGGCGGGCAATACCAGAAGCAATAATAATTGAAGCAAGGCCAAACGAACAGGTTTAAATCTTGTATGATTAGACATCTTCAGCTTCTCCGAATCCAAGAGAAGCGATATGATACTCTCAAAGATTGTTCCGAGTGGAACATGCCTGTCAGCGGAGCGGGTGTAGGGTGGACAAAGCGAAGCGCGCCCACCATACGATCGCTACAGTTGTGCAGAGGAAAGGGCCGTTGCGTGCTTTGGAAACGTTTTCAGCAGTTTTGCGTTCATCGTCACGAGCTTGACACCAAGCGTCAACGCCAGGGCGATGAATTCGCAATCGTAGGCCGAGCAGTCGCTGTCATGCACGAGTTCGAGAACCAGACGCGAATCCACCTCGTATTCCGCGCCCGCCATCAGGCTTTCTGCCTCCAGTTGCAGCTCGTGTGCGATATTGAATGTGAGCGCCTTGCGACGCATGTAGCCAGCAAGGATATTGCGGAACTCGCTTCTCCAGAGCAGCGGGGCCATCCAGTCGGGGTCTTGTTGGAGCAAGGCTTCAGCCTGCGCCGTGTAGTCACCCGGTAAATACAGATAGGCAACAATATTGCTGTCCACGACGATCACTGTCGCCCCTCTTGTTTGTAGGCGTCGATATCTCTCGCCTGAAACCTGCTACCTGGCAGCGCAGCTCGCAATGCGCGAGCACGCGCAAGGCGATCGCCCACAGAAACGTGCTTCGGAAAAAGCATCGATTCCAGGCAGACGATTGCTTCGCTGTTCAAGCTGCGACGATGGGTTTTGGCGGACGCCTTGAGACGTTCGTACACCTCGTCCGGGATGTTCTTCAAAGTCAGAGTAGTCGGCATGTTGATACCCTTAGTGATGGTTGCATTATGGTTGCGTTATGGTTTCTGGTCAAGTTGACCGAGGCTGTCGGTGTAACCGGCTTTGAGTCACCTCGCCATTGCCGATGTCCCAGCCGGATCGTCCTGAAAATCCGAGCAGACGGTGTCTGGGTAGTTTTTCTGCAACATTTTCTGCAATGAAACCCTTATCAAGAAATTTTGGCTTTTATGTGTTACAGGATAAAATTTTTGAATGCTGCTCAGGTGTGCATTTAGCATAATGCAGGAAAATGACAAATTACTACGATGTGCATGCTTATACATAAACATCAACAAGTTACAAAAGCAACTTCGCATTGAAAAAGTATCCACTCGTGAAACTTGTATAGCATTTCCAGAGAAATTATTTAATCATGGAATTATGCTATACAACTATTCTTGCGTTTTTGATCCGATATGAAAAACACAAGCAAGTTGTATTCCATAGCAAAAAATCTTTACATCCCTTGATGACTTTTGGTAAGGTGGTTGACATATCACGAATGGCTAACGCGAAAACTCAAGAATAATGAAAACGATGATGGAAGGGTTCCGTTCGGCAGGAAACCGCGCAGGCTTTGGCTTGGCGTGGTGGCTCTGTTTTTTATGTATATACAAACAGTTATCAGGTTGCTCAAAAACCCCGTACATGCTCGCATCTGGTCATGTCATTCTGCGCGGAGTCGTCAGGCGTCGTCGCAGAATCCATGTAACCGGGCGGATTCTGCGGCTACGCTTTGCTTCGCGTAGAATGACGTTGGCGTCTCGTCGACTTGCGCGTACTCCCAGGGTTTTTGAACAGCCTGTTAAGGGCTTTTGCTGTTTTTCCGAGCGGCGTCGTACCTCTTTCGAGGGGCAGGGCCGCTTACGTTTGCGAGCAACACAACGGGATGCTTGTAACATCTCCTTCAATCTGGGTGTTCAGTCTGAACGAATGGTCATCCGGTTCAATCCTCTCACAGGAGAACTGTCATGAAACTGGCTCAAAAAACCCTCGTAGTCGCCATGATGATGGCGTTTTGTTCGGGCACGGCGTATGCGCAGGAAAAGGGTTCCGACGTCACGATAGGTGGCTCAGTCAAGCAGACACAGGATTCCAGAGCTCTCGGTGGTAAGAAATATAGCGAAGAGACAGGAAAAGACGAAGAGATGAAAGCTACTCAGGTCATGGATATAGGTAGCATTAAAAATAAGAGCACAAGCAAAGTCACTATAGGCACTGGTATAACTCAGACCCAAGATAACGCTGGGAACGAAAGTACGCAGGTTATGGAAATTGGAACTGCCGGAACCGCCGAGTATGCGGACAGAGGTTTTAAGACAGATCTCAATACTACGGGCGATAGTGATGTCGTGATAACAGGCTCTGTATACCAGTCGCAGAAGGATGCTGAAAACAGCACCCAGGTGATGGGAATTGGAAATGCCAAGGACGGGAAGACCACAGTTAGAATCCATGGCAACGTCGTACAGACTCAGAAAGGCCAAAATGCCGTACAAGTGATGAATATCGGCAACGCAGAAAGCGTGGACAGCATTCAGAGGCCTCGTAATAAAGATGGAGATGCCAACAACAACTAGGTTGTAGAAACCTTGGCCCTTGAGAGGTTTAGCCCAATCTTCTCAACCTTCTGTCCTGCTTTCTTGAAACATCAGGAGTCATCCACATGACTATCTCACGAATCGCCGGATGCACAGCGGCGCTGATCATTCTGGCCTCGGCCCACACCGCCCACGCGCGCGCGCCAAGGCCCATGGGAGACGTCGCGCTCGACCCCGAAATGGGAGCCCTGGTTCACAAGGAAAAAGCCCGGCAACAGTTGCTCCATAAAAACGACCCGAACAAACGTGGACTGGTCGACAACACCGACGACGGCTGCGGCAACATCTCCATCAACAGCAACACCCAGCAGCGTATCGGACAACCGCCGGGCAAACAGAACGTCACCGTCATCACAGGCCCGGTGATCAACGCTGCCAGTTGCAGATAACGGCGTGCCGGTTACACGCGCCCGTTTTACTAACATCAACGTTATTCAGGGAATGCACGCGATGAAGCGCCTCACGACACTCATCACCCTTGCCGCGCTTGTAGCCGTGTCCGGATGCAACGTCATGGCGATGAGGGAAGACGCCTTGCGCGAAAAAGCGCGAGAGTCCGCCGACAAGAAACGCACCGGCCCACAATCCCCCATCGTCAGGAACATCACCAACTTCTCCTCTGCGCTGCGCTGCATGGACGAGAAAATGATGATGTACGGCATCCGGGATCTCGTCGTCATCACCGAAGACATCGAGGACAAAACCCGGAAAGTCTCCGTCGGCGCCAAAGACATGCTCATATCGGCTATCTCCCAGATGACCCAGCGCAGCCAGGCCATCCGCCTGATCGCCTACGGCACGGACTCCGCCAACCTCATCAACTTCATGACCCAGCGCGAAGAAAAAGGGCTCTTCCAGTTGAACCCCGTCTATGGCATCCGCGGCTCCATATCCCAGTACGATGAGAGCTTGAGCAGAGAAGGCGAGGGCGGGGGCTTTTTCTGGAGAGGCAGTTCCTCCGGCGCCGGCGCCGGCGCCTCCGTCAACGCCTCCGCCTCCATGCTCGGCCTCGATCTCACCATGATGCGTACCGCCGACATGAGTATCGTTCCCGGCGTCAGTTCCAGCAACGCCGTCCTGATTACGCGCTCAGGCTCAGGCGCCAGTATCGAAGCCGAAATCAAGAAATTCGGCATGAACTACGAGATGAACCTGTCCCAGTCCGAAGGCGTCGCCCAGGCCACCCGCAACCTCATCGACATGGCCGTCATAGAACTGTTCGGCAAACTCACCAAAACCCCCTATTGGTCGTGCCTGGGCGGTTCGGCAGACTCCCCCGGCATCAAGAGCGAAATCGACAACTGGTACTACATCCTTTTTGCAGACAAGGAAAACTTCGTCGCCTACTGGCAAAACCAGATGCGCCTGCGCAAGCTGTACAACAAACCAGTCAACGGAGTGCCGGACGATGAACTGGCCAAAGCCGTCGAGATTTACCGCGAAGCCCTCGGCTTGGAAAAGAACGCCAAGCTCGACCAGCAACTATTTGCCGCGTACCTGAACGCCAATCATTACAAGGTCATGGAAAAAGCGCAGAGACTCCTTGCGGCGCGGGGATCCGCTCAGGCTCAGGCTCAGACTCAGGCTCAGCCGGAACCGCAACTCAAAAACCAGATCAAGGAAAAAGCGCGCAAACTGATCGAAGAGCAGAAAGCAAAGGAAAAACGCGCAAACTGATCGAGAACCGGAAACAGTCGAGGAACCCACAACCAGCGGTACGGCCTGTGGCCGAAACCGAAGGTAAAAAGGAGTAAAGATGTCTCTATCGAAAAACTCGATAAAAGCAACTCGCGCCATGGTTCTTGCCGTGTTGTTCGGGCTGTACGTACCCACTGCGTTCGCCGCCGGGAAAACGGGAAAAGGCGCAGTACAAGTAGAGCGGCCCGACGAAATCCTGACCGAAACAGACACCTTTCTCAGCGCGCCGGTTCATGATCGGCAGGGCGCTTTGGGAAAAAACCTGCGTTGCTGGCAATACGGTCGCCTGCTTTACGAAGGCAACGGATTCGACCGGCTGACGACAGTCGACAAAACAAACGTCATCACAGTCAGTCGTCAAAAGGGTGACGGCATCAGCATCCTCAACCTTCACGACGGCATCTGCATCCTCTCCGACCGCTAGAGCGTTTCACCCCCCCCTCGTCATTCCCGCGAAAGCGGGAATCCACACAAAGCTACTTTACTCGCACAAGCAGGCAACACTCCAACCCATCCAACCACCCGGCCCCGCACACACAATGACTCTGCGCCCATACCTGGCAAGTCTGCTCCTCCTCACGGCAGCCGCCGCAAACGCGGACACCCTGCGCACCCAGCGCATCGACCTCCCCGCGGGCATTCAGCAAGTCGTCATCGAAACTGCCGGAAACCTGGAGATCCGGCCCGGCAGGGCAGGGCGTCTCACCATAGAAGCCGAACCCCACGTACTCCAGAAGCTCGACAACATCCCTCGGCAGAACACCCTCACACTACGCACCAAAGACACCATCATCACCCAACACCCCATACGCTACACACTCGAAATCCCCAACCTGCGCGCCCTCACCGCGCGCGGCAGCGGAACCATCCAGATCGGCCCCTTCCGGGGCGACACCCTCGAGCTCGAACTCGCTGGCGACGGCAACGCCACCGTCCAGGACATCACCTACAAGCGCCTCACCCTGCGCCTCAGCGGCACCGGCAACATCGACATCAGCGGACGCGGCGACACCCTCACCGCCACAGTCAGCGGCATCGGCATCATCCGCGCCGACACCCTCATCGTCACCCACGCCGAGGCCACCATCGTCGGCATCGGCGACATCTACCTGCAAGCCACCAGGCAGATCAAAGGCAACATCATCGGCTCCGGCAACATCCGCTACACGGGACGCCCCGAAATTCCCCCGACCATCATCGGCGCGAACTATTTCGAGCCACAATGAGATCCATTGGAGGAACCGTCATGGCCCATCGTATCGTTACCCTGAGCATCGGCATTCTCACCTTTCTCCTCATCATCCTGAGCATCGCCAGCGCCACCGCACGGGACATCAGAGTCAACACAGGGCAATACCAGGCAGAAGCCGCCAAAACCGTCAACGCCAGGAAAGCCGAGATCGCCAACACAACCAGTCAAGCCCGCGCCACATCGCAAGCTGCTGTGGCGAATGCCAACAAGACGGCACAACAATCGACCGACCAGATCAAACAACGCCAGGACAACAAAGCGGCACAAAACACGCAACCCGGCCAAACCATCCGGATCGGCAACGAAGAAGAGCACCGTACCTCCGGCAACCAACAAGCGCCTGAAGAGGCCGACAACAACGCAACAAACACCACTCCCCACATCACCGTAGGCAACATCGTCCAAACCCAGAGCGACCCAGGAGGCAACCAGGTGATAGAAATCGGCAAAGGCAAAAACTCGGACAACATCAAAACAGGAAACATCGTCCAAAGCGGCAGCGGCAACAAGAGAATAACCATCGGAAACCCCTGAACCCAGGCTCCTTACATGACTCGTCTCAGCCGCGCCCTCATCCTGCTGTTCTCCACCCTGGCCATTCAATTTGGCACGGTGGATGCTGTTGCCGATACCGACGTCACCATAAAAGGCAAGGTTGAGCAAACCCAGGAGTCATTAGGAGGCGGCGATGACGAAGTAAATTTCCAGGAACTCAATATCGGCAACATCAAAAAACCAGACGCTACCACCACAATCATAATAGGCGGCAACGTAAAGCAGACACAAAGCGGCCAAGGCAATAAGCAACAACTCAACATCGGAAATGTCGACGAAAACGGTGGCAGCGCAACAGTCACCATACAAAAATCCCTGTCGCAACACCAATTAGGGGCAAACAACGAGCAGGCCATCAACATTGGGAACGTCTTAAAAAGCAAAGAACATGGAGGTTCCGGCACAACAAAAGTAACAGTAGCCAGTGTGACGCAAATCCAGACAGGGTTTAACAACAAGCAAAGTATCAGCGTCGGCAATACCTATAATAAAACAACAGACGTTACAGTCGGCGACATAATTCAACTCCAAGAAGGCTTAGGCAAAACACAAATCATCAATATTGGCGTCAGCAATACGGCCAATACAAACGTTACCGTTGGCAATGTAACGCAAATCCAGACAGATGCACACAGCGGCGCCTGTCAGGAAATAATCGTCGGATACGACTCCATCGTGACGGTTGGAGACATAATTCAGTTTGACGATATGGGTCTGGTTTCTGGTAGTCCTCGCAGTGGTCGAATAGAAATCGGTAATTCCGGCGAGATACCCTCCTGCGACCCTAAGAAAATAGTGGTTCTGGATCCTGGGACGGACGAAGATGGCTTCAGGCCGATGCCTGGCCTATCCTATGAAGAAAGCTACGTGGAGCACCACCCCGAGGGGGTGAAAGCGCGGGAAGCAGCGGAAGCGGAAGCAGCAGCGGATGCAAAAAGAAATTCTTTTGAAAGATTTGTTCATAACGTCACAAAGGCTACGGATGAAGCCTGGGACAGTGTTAAAAAAACCTGGAGCGATTGGCGGGCAGACATGTCCGTGGCAGGGTTCTTTGTTGCAGTCGGCGATACCTTCATCGGTATATCAGCTGAAGGTACTCGTGCCTGGGCAGAGGCGGCTGCCAGATTTGCCAGCGACGTATTTAATGATGTACTTGGCAAACTGCCACTGCCGGACGTTGCCAAGGACTTCCTTAGCGGTACATTTGACACAGTTCTGGCGGTCGGATTAACGAGGTATAATTTATCAAGTCACTTTATAGAAGGAGTCCTCAGCGGCACTTGGGAGCTCATCTTACTGCAATTCCATGTTGGTGAATGGATAAGCAATGCGATCGGTTATGGTCTTTTAAACTTGCTTGATTTGTTCATCGATGTCGACCAGCATGAATTTCTAGCTTCCAGACGAGACCATGCCAAGAAAATTTTCGATGAGGGATGGGGAACCATAACGGGACTGGCCAGCCTCTCTTATAATCTGAATACAAACCCTATAGGAACAATCGAGGGTCTCTGGGAGGGCATTAAAGAAGCCTTCAACGGTTGCAGCAATGCACGGGGCACAGCAGGATGTGTCTCCTACATAGTCGGCAATATCGTTCCGGAAGTCGTAGGCACCAAAGGCGCAGTGCTTGCAGCCAGGGGAGTCGCAAGTCTTCCAAGAGTGGCTAGAATGGCGGAGGCTGCCAGTACGGCTGCCAGGAAAATAAAGCCGGTCGCCAAAGCCCTTGATAGATATGCCGGTTCCGGCCTGCAAAGAGCCGTTGACAGGGTAAACTATGTTGTGGATATAGACTTCATTACATTCAAAAACGGACTCCCCCGGTTCCAAAGTTTTAAAGAGTTTTCAAGGGGGGCGGAGATTATGCCGCCTGTCGCGAGAGGCATACCTAATGATAATGCACCATCTACTAAAGGAGTTTATCCGTCTAATATCGAAATGAATGAAGTCGTTAATAATGTCAATACTCCAAAGGTGGCCGAGGCAGCCGGGAGAGGGGCGCCGCCGTCGACTGTAGCAGTGGAAAGAAATTCTCTTGATCTTAATTCTGGAAGTGGCGTCAGAGGCCCGCCAGCGACCACGTATGCAGCGGTGGGCGGTAACCCGACAGACAGTATCAGAATCGGCGGAAGTGCTGCGGCCCGGAGCGTCCCACCATCGAGCCCGCAGCACACCGCAAGCGCGGCAACCCAAAGCAGTACACCGACGCCTCAGCCGCATGCTGCGCCGCAGACCCCGGCGACGGGCGTTCAGACAGCATCATTGGATGTACCGCAGGGTACGCCTCCCAAAGCCGACACACCTACCAGCGTTGCCAGTACAGCCCATGTGCCTGGAACACCCGAGGCAACCCCGGAAAGAGCGATTGTGACGAGGGGGGCGACGAATGAGCGCGGACCGAATCT
>WRNU01000116.1 GCA_009776435.1 Betaproteobacteria bacterium
AGTTCCAACCCCACCCCGAGGTTCGGCTTGATCGCTATCAATGATGATGTATAATCATGATTACTTAGGGGCCTTCTGCATAACTTTGCAGCCACTGCTTGTCATCCTGCGCGAAGTCGCAGGATCCATGCGGTGTGTGGATTGCAGCGACTTTGTTTCGCAGCGCGCTGCAATGACAGGAGGGGTTGTTCAGAGGTTCATTAAAAAGGAGCCATCATGGAATTGACGCTTACTGCACGCGGCCAGTTCACGTTCAACAAATCCCTCATGGAACATCTGGGGGTGAGTGCTGGCGAAAAGATTTCAATCAGAAAACTTCCCGCCGGGAAGATAGAAATCCAGGCCAGGAAAAACAAAATGTCGCCCCAGGCACTGTTGGCCACCCTTCGTTCCACGATCAAGACCGACGTAAAGCTCACCATCGAAGAGATGAACGATGAAATTGCCAGGTGCTATGCCGAGGCAGGCATGAAAGGTCTGGAATGAACGTCATCATCGACACAAATATTCTTTTGCGTTACACCGTTGGGGATGATGCCGCGCAGGCGGCAATCGCCGAAAAAATCATGGAAACCTCAACCGAGATTGTCATACCGACTCATGTTTTTTGTGAGTACGTCTGGACTTTGCGAGCCGGTTACAAGCAGTCTGTGGAAGCGATCGCGGAAGCGATCCGGGCAATCGTGGCGACGGATCGAATTGTCGTAAACGATGATGAAGTTCAAGCCGGCTTGCTGATGATGGATGATGGTGGAGATTTTGCCGATGGCGTGACCGCCTATGCCGGGTCTCGCATGGCAAGCGGCCCGGCGGTATTCGCCTCGTTCGACAAGCAAGCCGTCAAGTTGCTTGCAGGCCGTGGTTTGTCGGCGCTGGTGCCGGATTGAGACGCCGTAGCTTCAGGATTATTCGCACAGCGCGCTTTTCGGCTGCTGGAAATTTCCGAGGCACCGGCTTACAACCTCCGATAGCGCCGACAAACACGGCTTTCGCATTCGGTGCTCTAATTCGGTTTTTATTCCCTGTTTCCCCTCATCCAGATGGACATCCAGCACATCATGCACACCCTGGGCCGTCAGGCGCGCGAAGCGTCGCGCGCGCTCGCAGCCGCCACGACCGAGGCCAAAAACGCGGCGCTCATCGCCACGGCGGAAGAAATCCGCCGACAACGCGACACCCTCATCGCCGCCAATGCCAAAGACCTCGCCCTGGCACGACAGGCCGGACTGGAGTCGGCCATGCTCGACCGCCTGAGCCTGAATGAAAAAAGCATCGAAAGCATGGCCGCCGGACTGGAACAGGTCGCCTCGCTCCCCGACCCGGTGGGAGAAATCACCGATGTCCGCCAGCGCCCTTCGGGCATCCAGGTCGGCAAGATGCGCGTGCCGCTCGGCGTGATCGGCATCATCTACGAAGCGCGCCCCAACGTGACCGCCGATGCCGCCGCGCTTTGCCTGAAAGCGGGCAACGCCGCCATCCTGCGTGGAGGCTCTGAGGCCATCGAATCCAACCGCGCCATTGCCGCATGCGTCCGGGCCGGACTGGCCGCCGCCGGACTGCCTGCCGCCTCCGTGCAGGTCGTCGACACCACCGACCGGGCAGCCGTCGGCGCGCTCATCACGATGCCGGAGTACGTCGACGTTATCGTGCCGCGCGGCGGAAAAGGGCTGATCGAACGCATCTCGAACGAAGCGCGCGTGCTGGTCATCAAGCATCTCGACGGCAACTGCCATGTCTATATCGACGATGAAGCCGATCCGGGAAAGATCGTGCCCATTGTCGAAAACGCCAAGACGCAACGCTACGGGGTCTGCAACACCGCCGAGACGCTCCTCGTCGCGCGCCGGGTCGCAACCTCGGCGCTGCCGGAAATTGCCGCCATGCTGGCCTCTAAAGGCGTGGAAATGCGTTGCTGCGAAGAATCGCTCGCCCTCTTGCGGCAAGCGGGCATTCCCGGCGCAAAGCTTGTCGCCGCGTGCGAAGAAGACTGGGGCGAGGAATACCTGGCCCCGATCATCGCGGTCGGGATCGTCGCCGGACTCGATGAGGCCATTGCCCACATCAACACCTGGAGTTCCGGGCACACCGAGGCCATCGTCACCGAGAATTACACGCGCGCCATGCGTTTTTTGCGCGAAGTGGACTCCTCCTCCGTCATGGTCAACGCCTCCACCCGCTTCGCCGACGGTTTTGAATACGGTCTTGGCGCGGAAATCGGAATTTCCACCGACAAGATCCACGCGCGCGGCCCCGTCGGCCTCGAAGGGCTGACCAGCCAGAAATGGATCGTCTTCGGCAACGGCGAAGTGCGCCGCTAGGGCAATGGCTTCTCGCGCGTCACGACCAGCTTCCGGCCCCGCGCCCGAACTACCCGCCGCACTCGCGAGCGAACTGGACGCCTTCTGCGACGCGATGTGGCTCGAACACGGGCTGGCGCGCAACACCCTGGCGGGCTATCGCAGCGATCTGTCACTCTTCGGAAAATGGCTGCTCGATGTACGCGGCAGAAACCTCGACGCGGCCCGTGACGAAGACCTGTCCGTCTGGCTTGCCGAGTTCAGCCGCCGCGCAAGACCTGCCAGCCAGCGCCGCCTGCTCGCCTCCTGGCGGCGATATTACCGATACCTGCTGCTCAACGGACGCATTACCGAAGATCCAACGCTGAAACTCGACTCGCCTCTGCCCACAACCCGGTTTCCGCGCACCCTCAGCGAAGCCCAGGTAGAAGCCCTTCTGGCCGCGCCCGACACCGACACTGCGCTCGGCCTGCGCGACCGCTGCATGATCGAAGTCATGTACGCCAGTGGGCTACGCGTCTCGGAATTGACCGGACTCAAGATTTTCGCGCTCGATCCCCTGGATGGCGTCGTGCGCGTCCTCGGAAAAGGCAGCAAGGAACGCCTCGTGCCGCTAGGCGAAATTGCCGCCGACTGGGTGCGGCGCTACCTTTGCTCTGCACGACCGCTGTTATTGAACGGGCGCGTTTGTGATGAATTGTTCGTTTCCCGCCTGGGCGCAGCCATGACCCGGCAAAGATTCTGGGCCATCATCAAGCAACACGCCATTTCCGCCGGTATTGCCACGCGCTTGATTTCCCCCCACACCCTGCGTCACGCATTCGCAACCCACCTGCTCAATCACGGCGCTGACCTACGTGTTGTACAAATGCTACTTGGTCACGCCGATATTTCGACCACTCAAGTCTATACCCACATTGCCCGCGAACGCCTCAAGCAACTGCACCAGCGACACCACCCACGCAGCCGGTAAAACTGACAAAAAAACAGCCGCACATTCTCATTTCCCGTTTTTCTCTGCCAAGGCCGAATTCACCTGTTCAAGTACCTTTTATAAGCACAATAACCACGAACGCAGAATGGGATTTTGAGTCATCCTGCCATGAATGACGGGGATTCCTCGATACGATTCAGGGGAACCTACGGCTCCATAATAACGCTTGTCTCACTCTCCTCGCCCAAATGACGAGGATTGCGTTCGCCCCGTGTTCAACATGCAAACCAATGTCACCGAACATCTTTTCTTTACCCATAGACACCCGGATAATCTCAGGCTATGGAATACATGAAAAAAATGGGACAAAAGTTTTGCTTTTGTGAATCAACACTGGCAAAATAGTGCTCGTACCACCTTTTGTTGGGCTGTTGCACTCGTAGTCTTGAGCGCAACATTTATTGTGTGTCTGTAGCGTCATTGCCGTGGCGCTTTTCTTGACATGGAACATGAATCACATAACTCATGGAGAGCACAAAATGATCGACCTCGAAACCATGCCTCTGCCTGAGCTGCGCACCCTGCGGGCTCAAATCGAAGCAGAAATCCGTCGGCGCGGTTCCGCAACTCAGCGCCTGATCAAGCGCGTGCAAAAACTGGCCGCCGATCAAGGTTTATCCCTCAACGAACTGCTCACTGTCGCAGGCAGTTCAGATGAAATTCCGACGGTTTCCCGCTCCGGCACTGCGATCAAGTATCGCAATCCGGTCAATCCCGCCCAAGGCTGGACGGGGCATGGCCGCAAACCAGGCTGGGTGATCGATTACCTCGCCAATGGCGGCACGCTGGATAAACTCGCCGTCTGAACACAGAGAAACACAGATCTCGCCAATCCTTGTTATTCATGGCGATGTGGTAGCATAAAAGTGAACCCTTCACGATTAAAACCCGGCATGGCCGGGTTTTTTGTCTCTCATATTCACCTTCAATGTCACATATTGAGTCGCCCCGCCATAAATGACGTGGATTGCGTTCGACCTGCGCTCAACCGGGCATTGCAGAAGTAACGGTATCCTGTTTACCACGCTGTATATATACGCCCACCCGGCGTACTCCTTTCACCACTCCAGGCTTTGAGACCCATACCCTGACCCANGGTGTGAAAAACCGCACACATAACAGATCGGCAACAAATTCACCCAGGGTCTCAATCAAATTGAAGTGTCGCTNCGCAAGCTCNGCACGGATGACATCAATTACTTCCGCATAATCAANGCTTGCGGCAATATCATCATGNACGGCAGCCGCTTCCGGGAACCCAAAGTTCAGATCGAATTCAACGGTNTGGGCTGCGACGCGCTCACGGGCATATATCCCGACCCAGGCATCGACACGNAAACCCTCGATAAAGATGAAATTCATTGCAGTCAGTTATCAATAAGGCCAGCAAGTTGNTACGATTCTAACTGTCCACGCCCTGGCGTGCGCAACTCACGGAGAAACAATGTCCTCCATCTCTCTCGCNCTGCTGCTCGCCGGAGCCTACCTTGTCGGCTCCATCCCTTTTGCCATCATTTCAAGCCGCGTGTTCGGACTCAGTGACCCGCGCAGCTATGGCTCCGGCAACCCCGGAGCCACCAACGTATTGCGTAGCGGCAACAAGGCCGCCGCCGTGCTGACGCTAGTGGGCGACTGTCTGAAAGGCTGGCTGGCGGTATGGATTGCAGGAAAGCTCGGCTTCGATGCCGTTGCCGTTGCACTCGCGGGGCTGGCAGCCTTCATCGGCCACGTATTCAGCGTTTTCCTGCGTTTCAAGGGTGGCAAGGGGGTCGCCACCGCGCTCGGCGTCATCGCAGGACTGGATCTGCGCATTGCGCTCATCAGCCTCGGAGCCTGGCTCCTGGTCGCCCTGGTCACCCGGTACTCCTCTGCCGCCGCGATCATGGCGGCGCTCGTTGCGCCGATCGTCGCCGGTTTCGTCTCCGGCAGCGTGGCAGTCACGCTGATCGTACTGACCCTCAGCGTGATTCTCATCTGGCGTCACGCCGCCAATATCCGCCGCCTGTTGGCCGGAACCGAAAAGAAAATAGGCAAACATCCGTAGGGGCGCGATTTATCGCGCCCTGGTGTTGCCTCCGAATTACGATGATGCGTGACCATTGGGCGCGATAAATCGCGCCCCTACGCCACTCCAAATCCGGGCGGGCGAAGCTCCGCCAGCGGCCAGCGTGGACGCACACGAATCACCGGATCGACGCTCACGCGCTCCCCGCGTATCAACCGTTGCGCCCCCGCAAACGCGATCATCACCCCGTTATCGGTACATAGCTCAGGGGCCGGGTAATGCACGCGCGCGCCAAGCCTCACGGCGTCGGCATCGAGTCTGGCGCGCAAGGCCCGGTTGGCTCCCACCCCCCCGGCCACCACCAGGGAACGCATCCCCGTGCGTTCCAGCGCGGCCATTGCCTTGGCCGTCAACACTTCGACCACGGCCTGCTGGAAACCGGCGGCCAGATCGGTTTGGTATTCCGGACGCCAATCCGGAGAAGACGCCACATTGAGCACCGCCGTTTTCAAACCGCTGAAACTGAAATTCAGATCGCCGGAGTGCAGCATCGGGCGTGGCAGCCTGAACCGTCCAGCCTCGCCGCACGCGGCAAGCGCGGCCAATTGCGGCCCGCCCGGATAGCCGAGGCCGAGAATCTTGGCCGTCTTGTCGAACGCCTCCCCGGCGGCATCGTCGAGCGTCTCCCCGAGCAATTCGTAATCGCCCACATCGACAACCCGCATCAACTGGGTATGCCCGCCCGACACCAGCAGCGCAACGAACGGAAACGCCGGGGGATCGTCGGAGAGCAACGGCGAAAGAAGATGGCCTTCGAGATGATGCACGGGCAAGGCCGGAATACCGGCGGCCAGAGCCATCGCTTCGGCCACGCTCGCCCCGACCAGCAGCGCACCGGCCAGACCCGGCCCGGCGGTGTAGGCAATCGCGTCGAGATCGGTCACCTCCAGTCCGGCTTCACGTAGAGTCTGCCGAACGAGAATCGGCAACAACCGGATATGATCGCGCGAAGCCAGTTCGGGAACGACCCCGCCATAGACGGCGTGGAGATCGGCCTGCGTATGCAACGCCTGCGCGAGACAGCCGCGCCGACTCTCGAAGACGGCCACCCCGGTCTCATCGCACGAAGATTCGATTCCCAACACTTTCACGGCTTGTGCCCTCGCCCAGCGCATGTGGTAAAAAAGTGTTGAATTCTACCCGCTGGCGCACTGAAGCAAGAAATTCTCCCCCGGATGCCTTGCTATCCTGCCTGGATTCACCTATATTTAACGTTTTACCCTTTAGCAACCCAGAAGGAAACAGGCAATGCCGGGTATCCGCGTCAAAGAAAACGAGCCGTTTGAAGTCGCCATCCGACGTTTCAAGCGTACCATTGAAAAAACCGGCGTACTGACCGAGCTTCGCGTGCGCGAGTTCTACGAAAAACCGACCGCCGAGCGCAAGCGCAAGCTTGCCGCCGCGATCAAGCGCAACCACAAGCGCCTGCGCAGCCAGATGTTGCCGCCCAAGCTGTACTGAGTCTGTTTCTTTCCTCCCGTTTCTGGCGGCATCGTATCTGCCGCCTGCAACCGGACGACGCCGGGTGAGAACCCATCAGGGTCTCCTCCGGCGTGATGCTTTTGGCGACCGATGATTCCACAATCCTTCATCCAGGATCTGCTCGCCCGCGTCGATATCGTCGACGTCATCGAACGCTACCTGCCGCTCAAGAAGGGCGGAGTCAATTACTTCGCCAACTGCCCCTTCCACTCGGAAAAATCCGCCTCCTTTTCGGTCAGCCCGTCCAAGCAGTTCTACCACTGTTTCGGCTGCGGCGCACACGGCAGCGCCATCGGGTTTCTCATGCAGTACAACGGGCTGACTTACGTCGAGGCCATCCGGGAACTGGCGCGGGAAGCCGGAATACAGGTTCCCGAAGACGGACGTAGCGCCAGCCGGACGGACGACAACATTGAGCGCCTCGTCGAAATCATGACCGCCGCCTCGAAGTTCTATCGCGAGACGCTCGAACACGCACCGGGGGCCGCTGCCTACCTGCGCAAACGCGGCCTGTCGCCCGAAGTGGCCGCGCGCTTCGGCATCGGTTTCGCCCCCGACGCACAGACATCGCTGCAACGGGTCTTTCCCGATTACCGGGACAAACTCCTGAACAGCGCCGGACTGGTCATCGACAACGATCAGGGACGGCGTTACGACCGCTTCCGCAACCGGATCATGTTCCCGATCCACGACCGTCGGGGGCGAGTCATCGCCTTCGGAGGCCGAATACTCGAGAACGGCGAACCCAAATACCTGAATTCGCCTGAAACCCCCCTCTTCGAGAAGGGCCGCGAGCTATACGGCTTTTTTCTCGCCCAGAAGGCGATCCGCGCCGCCGGTTTCGCCCTCGTGGTCGAAGGCTACATGGATGTCGTTGCGCTGGCCCAGTTCGGCATGGAAAACGCGGTCGCCACGCTCGGAACCGCAACCACCCCGCATCACATTCAAACCCTGTTGCGCCAAACCAACCGGGTCGTATTCTGCTTCGACGGCGACGAAGCCGGACGGCACGCCGCCTGGCGGGCGCTCGAAAACGCGCTCGACGTGTTGCGCGACGATGTCACCCTCGCCTTCCTGTTCCTGCCCTTCGATCACGACCCCGATACCTTCATCCGCGAAAAGGGGTTGGACGCCATGCGCGAGGCCGCGACGAACGCCACTCCGCTTGCCTCTTTCCTGCTCGATACCCTCAAACAGCGTTGCGACACCACAAGCGCCGAAGGCCGTGCTCGCCTGATCTTCGAGGCCAGGCCGCTCATCACCCGCATTCCGGAAGCCGCCTCGATCCTGCGCCTACAACTGATCAAAACCCTTGCCAGCGCGAGCCGGATGACCCAGGACGAAGTCGAGCAGGCTCTCGGCTTCGCGCGACGCACAGACGCCGGCGTAACGCACTCCGCCTACGGCTCGCGGCAGCCTCCCCTCACGCGCCGATCTCCCCCCTCGACCACCTCCACCTTGCTGCGGCTCGTTCTCCAGCATCCGGCACTGGCTGCGAGACTGCCGATCAACCTGATCCCGGACAACACCGATGAAGGACGCGCCCTGATCGCAATCATCGACCTCGTCGAACTGGGCGAGTCCGTCACCGGCCTCGGCGCCCTGAGCGAACGCTTCCGTGACACGCCTCACGGCGACACATTGAACAGAATCGCCACCAACCTGATCGAGACCGAATTCGACCCTTCCGCCATCGAACCCTTGTTCGAAGACACCCTGCGCAAACTCAAGGCCAGCGCTATTGCCCAGGAAATTTCCGAACTTGGGGAACACATGCGCGCGGGCACACTCTCATCTTCCGGGCAGCGCCATCTGGCTGACCTTCTGAAAGAAAAAAACACGCTCTTGAGCTTTACCAAAGCCCCTGACTCGTAGTAGGATTCTTCCCTTTTTAGTTCTTTCGCCCATCCGAGGAGTGTCATGGCCCGCGAAAAAGCCAAGGATGCCCGCAAGACCGGCTCCGCCAAGGAGCGTAGCGCCAAGAAGGACACACGAGCCAAAGAAAAGTCCGTCCTGGCTGCACAAAGTCCCGAAGCCGCACAGATCGACGCCGAAGCACGCCGCACGCAGCTCAAAACCCTGATTACGCTCGGTAAGGAGCGCGGCTACCTCACATACGCCGAAATCAGCGATCACCTGCCCGACGATGTTGCCGACGCCGAGCGGATCGAAGACATCATCACCACCTTCAACAGCCTGGGCATCCAGGTCTATGATGCCGCGCCCGCGACGGACGACCTGCTCATGACCGATGGCGTTGCCAACCCGGTCGATGAAGACGTTGCCGAAGAAGAAGCCGAACAGGCGCTTTCCACGGT
>WRNU01000117.1 GCA_009776435.1 Betaproteobacteria bacterium
ATGGCATTCAGCAGCCGCGTCGCCGAGAACAGCCAGGCTTTCCTGGATCGTGTCGAAGAACTGCGAGCGGCGGCCCGCCCCTCGTATGGCGAAGAAATCCGTTTCAAGGATGGCCGCTGGATCGAGCGCGATTTCATCCCGATCAGTCTGCATGAAAACCTGATCGGTTTTCTCTACATCTACCGTGACATCTCACAGCGCAAGCGTCATGCGCGGGAGCTATGGCAACTGGCAACGACCGATCCGCTCACCGGCATCCCCAACCGTCGCGCCTTCTTCGAGAGCATCGAGCACGAACGCGCGCGTCTGACCCGCTACCCTGGCGAAGCTGCCGTCCTGATGATCGACATCGACCACTTCAAGCAGATCAACGACACGCAGGGTCATGCCGCCGGCGATGCCATGCTCTGCCATATCGTGCGGCAGGTGCGCAAGCTGTTGCGGGAATCCGACATGCTGGCCCGCCTGGGAGGTGAGGAATTCGCCATCCTGCTGCCGCAGGCCAGCCGTGAAGGCGCGCTCGGCCTCGCCGAACGGGTACGAAAAGTGCTCGAAGACACCCCGCTCAACTACAACGACGTTCCCATCCACATCACGGCCAGCGTTGGCGTCACCATCATGACTCACACGGATTCCAGCACCGACAAAACGCTGTCACGCGCCGACCATGCCCTGTATGAAGCCAAGAACAAAGGGCGCAACCGGGTGGAAATTGGTTGATGACCACCCCGCCCTTCGGGCGCCCCTCCACAGGAGGGGAATGGGAATGGTCATTCATCCTCCAGGACGGCATCCACTGAAGGGTCATACAGGCAGGCGCGGCCTCGGCCAAGGCGCTTGGCTCGATACATGGCCTGATCCGCCGCGCGAAGCAGGCTGACCGCTTCATTGGCATGATCCGGGAAAACCGACATGCCGACGCTCACGCCCAATTCGATATCCACCCCCTCCCGTTCGGCCAGACGCAATTTACGCGACATCGCGGCCAGAACCTTGTTCGAGACATGCCACAGATCGTCTTCGCCATTGACGGGCGCAAGCAGGATCACGAATTCGTCGCCTCCCAGGCGGGCGACGAGATCGCTTTCACGCACCGCGCCGCTCAGGCGCTTGCCTACGTTGACCAACAGGGAATCGCCTGCGGCATGCCCGAAGTTGTCATTGATGTCCTTGAAATGATCGTTGTCGATATACAGGACGCCGACCCTGGTTCCATCCGTGCGCGCCTTGCCGATGGCGATTTCCAACTGCTCGCTGAAACAGGCCCGGTTGGCCAGCCCGGTCAGGGGATCGCACATGGCCTGACTCGACAGGGTTCGATTGACGGTTTCCAGGTGCGACTGCCTGAGCGCAAGTTCGGCGTTACGAGCCTGTATCTCGCTGAACAGCGCATTGAAATCCTGACCCAGCCCATTGAACTCGGCAATCTCGAACGCAGGCAGGCGACGGGTGAAATCGCCCTCGAGCCGCGCCGCATGCGCCATGCCGGCGAGCGAGGCGAGTTCGGTGGAAAAACGGCGTTCCATCCAGCGCGCCGGCATGCGCGCCAGCAATACCGCCAGAACCAGACAAAAAACCAGCACCCCTGCCCCGCGAGACAGAAAACCCATGAAAACGGCATTGTCATTCAGAATTTCGACGACCCCCAGACGCTTCCCGTCGTGGTTGATCTCGGCCCGAACGGCTCCGCACGCCAGGAATGAAGCGACCTTGTTTCTCCACCCTCCGGCAGATACGCCGCCACACGGCCTGGAGGCCTGGGCAAACACATCGTCGCTGGAGTCGGCGCCGGAATAAATCGTGATCCGGCAAATTTTTTCTTTTGCAAGGATCCCGTTCAGTATCTCGGTCGCTGTCTGCCGATCGCCGAACACCATTGCGGCTTCGACCGTATAAGCGGCAGTGCGGGCAAGCAGCGTTACGTTGTCCTCCCGCTGTACGCGGACAGTATGAAAAAAGACCACAGCGAACAACACGCTGCTCACAAGCAACGACAATGCGACCGACCAGATAATAATGTAGCGAAGTACTCCGAAAAGTGTTTTTCGTCCCGCCCTCACATCAACGCTCCCGATTACGCTTCGATAAACGCAGCACTTGCGGATTGATCTGCAAAGGGCTGCTTGAAATGGCCTTCTCATTCACGGCAAACCTGTCGATGGCTTTTTCGCTGCTTCCCTCGCCACCGGACAACAGACAGAACATTCCACCCATCCTGCAAAACCTGTCACCATCGCCAATGGTCAATACCGGCGCACCGGCGAGCGAACGCAGCAACTCGCCCACCGCGTCCATGCCTGCGCCGGAAACATAAACAATGTTGCACGCGCTCGCGGCATTTTCCGGTGTGGAACGAACGATGACCTGGCGTCCGAGTTCGACGCTCCTGGCGGATTGACGGATTATGGTCGAATGCCGGTCTTCTCCGGACAGACAAATCCGCAACGCGCCGTTCATGTCCGGCCAGCGCGTATAGCCGACGATGCCCCAGAAAATGGGCAACAGCTTCGAGTCCTGTGTGCCTGCGACATCGGCTCCCCGCGCCGCCCGAATGAGAAACGATGGCGGAGCAGCCGCCATCGAGGCGCATATGAACACCAACAGGAAAAAAAATGGCTTTTTCATGAAGCTCCAGTGTCTTTGTATGAGCAGCATACGACAGCACGCCCATGACGAAACGGAATTCCAGCGGAGCGTTGTAATTTATCACACATGGCAAACGAAGTTTTGAGTCACCCCGGTCCGCGCCAGACACGATCCTTCGTGACACATGAAGAAAGAAAACGCCCGGCCAAAACCGGGCGCACAGGTTACCAAAAGCCGGAAAGCCTACTTTTTACGTATCTCTTGGAGGGCTTCATTCATCTTGAAAACAACAATGAGCAGTTCACAGTACAACCGCACGATCAAGCCGCCCAAAAGGATCCACAGCAACCCTCCTGCCATCCCTTTCAGGGAGCCAGCGAACAACGAGGTAAAAAACGTGACAACGCCAGAAATGACCACCGCCACCAACCCCAACCAGTAAATGAGGGTGAGGATCTTCGGTGTCACCAAGGTATCGAACGACAACAGATCTTTCATGAGACACTCCATAAATAGAAGTAACTTAAGGGATTTACATGGTACACAAAAAACGGCGTTAAAAATGACCTGTTTTCTGGTTGCGTAGTAAAGATGAGACTGTCTTGTCACATACTGTAAATGAGGAGTATTATCATTTACAACAAAATATTTCTCACAGTCCTCCATGCATCATTCCCCGCTTTCTTCGGTTCCTGCGCCGGACAAAGGCACGCTGGCCCTGGTTGGGCATCCGAACGTCGGCAAGTCGGTACTCTTTCACCGCCTGACCGGCACGTACGTCAACGTCTCGAACTACCCCGGAACCACCGTTGAGGTCGCGCGCGCGCCATCGCGGTTCGACCGGGGAACCTCACTGCTCGACACACCGGGTGTACTCGCCCTGCCCTCGCGCAGCAACGACGAGCGCGCTACGATGCGGGCGCTTCTCTACGAAAACCTGCGCCTCATCGTGCAGGTGGGAGACGCCAAAAACCTGCGGCGCACGCTCAACCTCACGGCGCTGCTCGCCGAACTCGGCGTGCCTCTGGTCGTGGCGCTCAACATGACCGATGAAGCGCGTGCACGAGGCGTCAATGTCGACACGGCGGCGCTGTCGGAAGAACTGGAGACGCCCGTCATCGCCACCGTGGCAACCGGCGGCGAAGGCATCGCGGCGCTCACCGATGCCTTCGATCACGCCAGGGTGCCTGCCCCACTCCTGCGCTACGACGCAGAAACCGAGCAGGTCATCGAAACGGTTGCCGCCCTGCTGGCGGAGGGCGCGCCTCATCCAAACCTGGCCGCACGCGGGCTAGCCATTTTGCTGCTCGGGCGGGACGAAGAAGTCGAACACTGGCTCGCCACCCAGCCCACGGGGGTTGAGATCCTGACCCACATCCACGATCTCGCCCCGCTTGCCGGTCGCGACTCGTTTCCGGCGCGGCTGGCGCGCGAGCGCGGGGATGCCGCCGACGCGCTGGCCCGCACCGTCAGTCAGCAAAACGCCGCCCCCGACCGCACGCTCTCGCTACTGCTCGGACAGACCGCAGTGCATCCGTTCTGGGGCTGGCCGCTGCTGCTGATCGTGCTCTATGCCGTCTATCTTTTCGTCGGCGACTTCGGCGCAGGAGTCCTCGTCGGACTCATGGAAGAAAACCTCTTCCAAAACCTCATCAACCCCTTTGTCACGAATTTCGTGCAGTCCCTCTTCGGGGAAGGCTGGCTCGCCCAGATGCTCGTAGGCGAATACGGACTCTGGACGATGGGCATGACCTATGCGCTGGCGCTCATTCTGCCCATCGTCACCACCTTTTTTCTGGCCTTCGGCGTACTGGAAGATTCCGGCTACTTCACCCGTCTTTCCGTCATCGCCAACCGCGCCTTCGCCTTCTTCGGCCTGAATGGCCGCGTTGTGCTGCCGATGGTACTCGGGCTTGGCTGCGTGACGATGGCCACGCTCACCACCCGCATCCTCCACACCCCGCGCGAACGACTCATCACCATCTTCCTGCTCGCGCTTGCCATTCCCTGCTCCGCGCAACTCGGCGTCGTTCTCGGCGTACTGGGCGGCTTCTCCTTCGCCGCAGCGGCCCTCTGGGGACTTTGCCTCGTGCTCATCCTGTTCTTCACCGGATGGCTTGCCGGACAGTTGGTCAAGGGCCGCCGCGTTCCACTGGTCACCGAACTTCCGCCCATGCGCATGCCCGTGGTGGGCAACGTCCTCAAAAAGACAGGCGCCCGGCTCAAGTGGTACCTGGCCGAAGTCATTCCGCTCTTCCTGCTCGGCACCTTCATCATGTTTGCGCTCGACCGTCTCGGCGCGCTGCCCTGGATCATCGAGGCCGGCAAACCCCTCGTCACGGACTGGCTCGGGTTGCCGCCCGAAGCAAGCAAAGCCTTCGTCATGGGATTCCTGCGACGGGATTTCGGCGCAACCGGCCTTTTCGTGATGGGCGCACAGTTGAGCGCGCTTCAGGCCGTCGTCGGCATGCTTACGCTCACCCTCTTCGTTCCCTGCATTGCCAGCGTGATGATGATCGTCAAGGAACAGGGATTACGCATCGCCACGCTGATGTTGGCGATCATCATGCCCACGGCCTTTTTCGTCGGCGGGCTGCTCAACCACTTCCTGCGTCTTTTTATATGAGATTGAGATGATTGCCACCGAACGCATCCGCCTCACCGGCACCCCCCCTGGGCAGCGCGTGCGGCTGGCCGAATTCGGCGAAGAAATCGACACCCTGCAACGGGAACAACTCCTTTCCTACGGCCTCGTTGCCCAGCAACCCCTCACCGTCCTCCAGCAGCGCCCGATGACGGTCGTTCTCTGCGAACACATGGAACTGGCGCTGGAACATTGCGTGGCGCATCACATCTGGGTGGAAAAGGAAGCGAATGCGGGGAAAATTTGAACAAGAGCTTCTTCTATCGCAAAATGCGATAGAATAGCCGGGTGAGAATCATTACAAACCGCCGCTTACGAGAATTTGCCGAACGCTTTCCGGAAGCGAATGTTCCCTTGCAGGCATGGCGCAAGGCTATGGAAACGGCTGAGTTCCCGCACTGGGGCGCGTTGAAAGCTGCTTTCCCTTCCGCAGATAAGGTGGGAGACAAAACGATCTTCAACATTGCTGGAAACAAGTTCAGGCTTGTTGCGGGAATATCATTCACCGCGCAGATTCTCTGGATCAAGGCCGTAATGACTCACAAGGAATACGACGAAGGAGCATGGAAATGATCGCAACTTCCACACGTGACGACATCGCTCAAGCATGGGGTGTGCTGCATAACGCCCTGGGTTTGTCCGACCGCATCCGTGACGAGGCGCAGTACCGGCACATGGTCGAATTCGCTGAATCCATTGCCGAATCCTTACCTGATAACGATAACGAGCCGCTTTGGGGGCTGGTTGAAATCATCACGGATCAGATAAACGACTATGAGGCTCGGCACTATCCAACACCGGAAGTATCCGGAGCGGACATGTTGAGATTCCTGATGGAGCAACACGGGCTAAAGCAGTCCGATCTGGCGGAGATTGGCGGCCAGAGCGTCGTTTCTGAGATTCTGTCCGGGAAACGCTCCCTGAATGTGCGTCAAATTCGTACACTGGCCAAGCGTTTTGGCGTCTCGCCTGCTGCTTTTGTTTAACAGGCGCCAGACACTTTAAAGCGTAAAAATCACGACTGACGCATCCCTCCCGTTCGCACGATGAAACTCCTTCGCCTCCTCGTCATCTGCATTCCGGCCTGTTTTCTGGTCGGATGCCACCATGACGATGCGTCCATTTACCAGGGCTACGTGGAAGGCGAATTCATCTACCTGGCCGCGCCGCAGGCGGGTTATCTCAAGAGCCTGGACTCGCCCCGTGGCACGCGGGTGATCGAACATCAGACGGTTTTCGTGGTGGAGGAAGACCTGGAGAGCGCCGCCCTAACGGAGGCCGAGGCGCGAGCCGATTCCGCGCGGGAAAGGGTGGAAAACCTGAAAGAGCCGCGCCGTCAGACGGAAATCGCCACGCTGGAAGCCAATCTGCGGGCGGCGCAGGCCAATCTGCGGCTCGCCAAAATCCGGCTCGAGCGCCAGCAATCGCTCGCCCTCGAAAACTTCGTCTCACAGGCCGCCATAGATGAGGCCGTCGGCAACCACGATCAGGCATTGGCTCAGGTGGAAGCCGCCCGACAGCAGCTTTCCGCATACCGGGACACCCTGGGCCGGAAACCGGAAGTGCGCAGCGCCGAAGCCGAACTCCAGGCAGCACAAGCCCAAACGGCCCAGCGACGCTGGACGGTGGATCGAAAAACCGTCTCCGCCCCGGCAACCGGATTCATTGCCGACACCTGGTATCGCCCCGGCGAATGGGTTCCCGCAGGCTCCCCCGTGGCCAGCCTGTTGCCGGACGACCGTCGGCGGCTGCGCTTCTACGTGCCTGAAACCGATCTCGCCCGCGTCCGCATCGGACAGGCTGTGGAAGCGCATTGCGACGGCTGCGACACCCCCATCCGGGCCGTCGTCGACTTCATTGCGCCCCAGGCCGAATTCACGCCCCCCGTCATCTACAGCCGGGGGAGCCGGGAAAAACTCGTCTTCCGTGTCGAGGCTGCCCCAACGCGGGAACAGGCCGCCATCCTGCATCCGGGATTACCCGTGGATGTGCGCCTGACCGAAAAGTGACATGGACGCGCCTCTAGCCATCGATGTCAGCGGACTCAACAAGCATTTCGGGGACAAGCACGTCGTAAAGGATCTGGCCCTGCAAGTGCGGGAAGGCGAGATTTTCGGCTTTCTCGGCCCCAACGGCAGCGGCAAGACCACCTCCATCCGGCTGCTCTGCGGCCTGCTCACCCCGGACAGTGGCCGAGGCATCTGCCTGGGACTGGATGTCGTGAAGGACAGCATCCGGATCAAATCCCAGGTGGGCTACATGACCCAACGGTTTTCGCTCTGGGACGATCTTAGCATCGAAGAAAACCTGGATTTCGTCGCCCGCATGTTCGGCGTGGCGAATCGCCGTCAGGCGGTGACACGCACCCTGGAAGAACTGGGTCTGGCAGGTCGTCGCCGACAACTTGCGGGAGCGCTCTCCGGCGGATGGAAACAACGGCTGGCGCTGGCCTCCTGCCTGTTGCATCAACCAAGGCTACTGTTGCTCGATGAGCCTACCGCCGGAGTCGACCCCAAGGCCCGGCGGGACTTTTGGGAGGAGATCCACCGCCTGTCCGCCGCCGGTATCACCGTGCTCGTCTCCACGCATTACATGGACGAAGCGGAACGCTGTCACCGGCTCGGCTATATCTCCTACGGACAATTGCTGGCTTGCGGCACGGCGGAAGAAGTCGTCGACAGCCTCGCCCTGAATACCTGGGAAATCAGCGGCCCCAAACTTCATGGTTTTACTTCAATCCTGCGGCAGTTGCCGGGCGTCGAAATGGTGGCGAGCTTCGGAACCGCTCTCCATGTCAGCGGACGAGACGCAGCCCGCCTCCAGAGCAGTCTGGAGGCCGCGCTCGCGGACAGCCCCTTGCAGATGCGCCCCATCCCGCCTTCGCTGGAAGATGCCTTCATCCATCTCATGCGGGGCGATCAGGATCAATACGGCAGCGGCGGGCGCTGAATCATGAGGCGCTTCTCTACCTTCTCCGTATCGCGCTGGCTCGGCATCCTGATCAAGGAATTCCTTCAGTTGAAGCGGGACAGGATCACCTTTGCCATGATCGTCGGCATCCCCATCGTTCAACTCCTGCTTTTCGGCTTCGCCATCAACACCGACCCACGGCATCTGCCCACCGCCGTCGTCATGGCCGATCCCGGCCCTTTCGCACGGTCATACGTCGCGGCCATGAAGAACAGCAGCTATTTCGACATCATCGGCAGCATTGACGCCCGACAGGCGGATGAACTGCTGGACGAAGGGCGGGTCAAGTTCGTCGTCACCTTCCCGCCGGGATTCCACCGCGATCTGGCGCGAGGCAGGACGCCTGCCCTGCTGGTGGAAGCGGATGCCACCGACCCCTTGGCGATGGGCGGCGCGATTGCCGTGCTGAACCAGTTGGGACATCAGGTTTTCGCGCCGGATTTACCGGGCCTGAGCCGCCCGCCTCCTGCGCCGGTCGATTTGCGCATCCACCGCCGCTACAACCCGGAAGGACTCACCGCCTACAACATCGTGCCAGGCCTGATGGGGGTCATCCTGACCATGACGATGGTGCTCATGACCGGACTCGCCATGACCCGTGAGCGGGAGCGGGGCACTTTCGAGTACCTGCTTGCCACCCCGGCCACGCCGCTGGAAGTGCTCACCGGCAAGATCATTCCCTACATCATCATCGGGCTCTTGCAGGTCACGCTGATCCTGACGGCATCCCGCTGGATTTTCGACATTCCCATACAGGGGAGCCTGCTCCTTCTCTACGGCATGGTGCTGCTCTTCATCTGCGCCAATCTCACGCTCGGCATCACCTTCAGTTCCATTGCCCGCAACCAGTTGCAGTCGATGCAGATGACGAT
>WRNU01000118.1 GCA_009776435.1 Betaproteobacteria bacterium
TTCGTGCTCGGCATGACGGCCTGGTTCGTGCTCAACACCGTCACCGACGAAATCAGTCCGGGGCTGCGTCAGGCACGCGAAGAAACACAGGTCGACGTCGCTCANCTGCTTGCGGAACTGGCNGCCCCTGAATTGGCAGCGGGNCGTATTGCCGACGGGCGTTTCAATCAAATCCTGCAGGCCGTCAGGCAGCAGAACCCAGGCGCTGAGATATACGGCATCCGAAAAGAGGCGATCGACTTTCGCATCTATGTCACCGACGCCGACGGCAAGGTCGTCTTCGACTCCGAAGGTTTGTACGTGGGTCAGGATTTTTCACAATGGCGGGATGTTGCCCGCACCCTGCGGGGAGAATATGGCGCGCGCAACTCACGGGACGACCTCGGCGATCCTGAAACCTCCTGGATGTACGTCGCCGCGCCCGTTCTCTGGCAAGGAGAGATCATCGGCGTTGTTTCCTTTGGCAAGCACAACGTAACGCTCACCCCCTACATCGAGCGCATGACCGAGCGCATCCGTTCCAGCGGGCTCATCATGTTGATGATCTCGACCGTGGTCGGCNTGCTGTTTTCNGCCTGGCTCATCCGGTCGATCAACCGACTCATCCGCTACGCGCGCGACGTGAGCGCCGGGCACAAGGCATCCCCGCCCACCGATGGCGGCAGCCAGCTTTCCGAGCTTGCGCGCGCGCTTGCGGTAATGCGGGAGCGTCTGGAAGGCAAGCAGTACGTGGAGAAGTATGTCCAGAATCTCGCCCACGAAATGAAAAGCCCGCTCACGGCCATCGTTTCGGCCTCCGAACTGCTCGAAGGCGACATGCCCGAGGCGGAACGCCAACGCTTCACCGCGCTCATCCAGGAGCAGGCCGACCGTCTCTACCTGGTGATCGAGCGCATGTTGCAACTGGCAAAGGTCGAACAACTGCAACAGTTGGAGGGGCATCAGGAGATCGCTCCGGCCGATCTCATCGAGCAAACCGTCGAAACGCGCCGGGCCGCGCTGCAAAGGCGAAACCTCTCCGTGAATGTCGAGGCCGAAAGCGGCGTTTCCTGCCACGGTGACGCTTTCCTGCTGCAACAGGCCATTGCCAATCTGCTCGACAACGCCATTGATTTCTCCCCGGCGGGCGGCGTGATCGACATCACGCTGGAAAAAACTTCCGACTGGCTCATTCTGAAAGTCCGCGACCACGGCGAAGGCGCGCCCGAATACGCCTTATCGCAAATCTTCGAACGCTTCTATTCGCTGCCTCGTCCCGCCACCGAGCGCAAGAGCACCGGGCTTGGACTGCCGTTCGTGCGCGAAGTCGCGCATCTGCATGGCGGTGAGGCGCGTTTCAGAAACCACCCGGAGGGCGGCGCGGAAGTGCTTGTGGAAATCGCGGCGGGTTAACTATCAATCTTCATCTGCGCAACCCAACCTCTTGCGTTGAACTTTCTCCTCAATCAACAAAACCCCTGTTTGTTTCACGATGTCTTCTTGAAGGCGCTGTAGTGCTGGAAAAACAAAACGTTTACAAGAGTGAAATTCCCAAACATCTCCATTCTTTTGATTTACAATAAAAAATCCCAAATTCGATAATGCCCCTGCATTCGGATTAGAGTAGTAAAGATGAAAATCGAAGTGCTCCTGAATGAATCGTCTTCCTTTTTCATCAGCCAAGCCTCTTTCTATAGACATACGGGGCATATCTAACTTGAATCCCTCATGTCTAAGAACAAGACGAAGAATTTGTTCTGCTTGATAAACCGATAATCCCTCTACGAAGACTTTGCCTAAAGAAACTTTATTTGACTCTTGGGACCATGACATAGAAGTTGCTACAACCCAAAAAACCAGAGCCAAACAATGAACTTTTTTTAACATGACAGCCTCACTTTTACTGCTCTGATAACATCAAGCAAATCTTTAATAAAATTTGAATTTCCTCCTGTTGCATCGTTACCAGAATTGTAACAACCTCGACTACAAACAAGCGCATTAGCAAAAGCCGAGGGATCTTTTTTACCTCGAACAGTGTTTCCCCATCTCATGGAAAAAGATTTCGCACAATGATAAAAAGAAGTGTAATGTGCCAAGAAAACTTTTGGATTCCCCAAAGCCTGGCTTCGCCCTATCTCCAAAGGGGCTGGAGAATGCATTGAAAAGTAGTTGTTTAAACCTCTTTTTATAATCGGACTTTGTCCATATCCACATTCTTTTGCGGACAATCCCAGGAAATTTTCTAATGGGATATCCAATTTATCTTCATCAATGACGCGCTGGCAGTCTGCGCGGAATCTATGGACAAATTCCACAGCCTGAGCAACATTGCATAAACTTGAAGCCATGACAACCCTCTCCTTTTGCATGGTTTATCTCATATTCAAACCGTATGACAAACCAACCTACTTGTCAAGGGTGTAGCTCACCTTTGTCATAGCCAGCCTGTTCAAACTGCGCCAATCCATCGGTCTGGAGCGTTTCGCCGACTTCGGTCAAGTCGATGCCATACGCGGCAAGCTGCTCGATGAGATCATGCGCGGCGTCTGCGTCGCGCGTCAGGGTTTCATCGACGCGGCCATGATCGCGCGCAATGACGCGCCGCCCCCAGGCATCCGGGGCTGTATCGGCAATCGCTCCGTGAAACGGCGAATCTTGAGACGAGACAGCCTTGTGGTGCTGGAAGCCCAATGTCAATTGAAGATCGGCTGAAACATTGAAACGCGCCGGGTTCGAGAGCCATGCCTCCTCGTAGGCAAAGGCGCTGTTTTCCCTTTGGCCTTGCCGGAAGTAGGTGAGAGAACCAACCGACATCCCAGCCTTGCCGACGCAGATCTGAACCTGCCGGCGCAACCCCGTCGCCTTCATAGCGCCCCCGATGCACGGGATTTGCTGCGCACACGTTTGGGCAACTGCTCATCTTGCAGGGCCAGACCGATGTCGTCGTTTTGGGTATCCAGCAGCCGTTCCAGCGCATGGATTTCGCCAAGGACGTGCAGGGCACGGGCGATGAAATGGATGGGCACGCGCACGTCGCCGTTTTCCATCCGCCGGACGGTCGACAAGGATGCTCCCATGCGCTCGGCCAGCGAAGTCTGGGAAATATGCCGCCTTCGGCGGGCGAGCGACAGGTCGTTGCCAAGCTTGCAAATGGCGCGCTCGACAAGTGGCGGGATGGGTGAAATTGCCATAATAACTCCTATGAGAACTCTTATATTGCTTAAGAGCCTCCATGGGAGCCATTATATACACGTCGGCCCACTGTGTTCAAAACTGTTTTATGGGGAGTGCCGAGGTTTCAACCTGCCTCATTGCCAGCCTGCTCCAGCAGTTTGGCAAACGCCTGTTCAAACTGCGCCAGTCCATCGGTCTGGAGGGTTTCGCCGACTTCGGTCATGTCGATGCCGTGTGTAGCAAGCTGCTCGATGAGATCATGCGCGGCGTCTGCGTCGCGCGTCAGGGTTTCATCGACGCGGCCATGATCGCGCAGGGCGGCCAGGGTGGCATCGGGCAGGGTCGTCACCGTTTCCGCGCCAATCAAGGGTTCGACATAGAGCAGGTCGCTATAGGCGGGGTTTTTCGTGCCGGTGCTTGCCCACAGCAGGTATTGCGGACGCGCGCCCGCCGCGCGAAGCGCCGCGAAGTCCGGGCCATGAAAGCGCTCACGCCAGTCCCGATAGGCGAGTCGCGCCATTGCAACCGCCGCTTGCCCGCGCAGCGGCAACGCTCTACCGCCAAGCGCGTCGAGCCGCGCGTCAATCAGGGTATCGACCCGTGACAGAAAAAGGCTTGCCACCGACATGGCCCACTCTAGCGCGCCGCCCGACGCCCGCAGGCGATCGAGTCCGCGCAGGTAGGCATATGCCGCCGCACGGGCGTGCGCAAGCGAAAACAGCAGCGTGACATTGACGTTGATGCCCTCGCCGATCAAGCGTTCGACCGCAACCAGACCGGCGGACGTGGCGGGTACCTTGATGAGCAGGTTAGGCCGCCCGGTCTGGGCGTGGAGACGCCTGCCCGCCGCCACCGTGCCCTCGGCATCGTGCGCCAGCTCGGGCGAAACCTCCAGGCTCACGTACCCGGCGTTGCCGCGCGATTGCTCAAACAGGGGAAGCAACAAATCACAGGCGCGTTGCACGTCCGCGATAGCCAGTTGTTCATAGCGTTCTTCAGCCGTGATCGGCTGCTGTCTGAGACGGACGAGATCGTCTTCGTAATCACGCCCGCCTGCGATGGCCTTCTGGAAAATCGCCGGGTTGGTGGTAATCCCGGCAATGCCATCCTCGGAAATGAAACGCGCGAGATCTCCGTCGTTGAGCAGGCTGCGGGAAAGGTTGTCGAGCCAGATTTGCTGGCCGAGGGCACGGACTTGAAGCAACGGATTCATGGGTCGGGTTCGGAATGAGAACAAAGCGGGAACCGGTGTGTGTTCAGATTCACCGGACTTGTTGTTCAAACGGGCGCATGCAAGCGCCCGTCGAACATTGAACGACCCGAAAGAATACGACAATCAGGCGAAGTTTTTCGCCGCGAACTCCCAATTCACCAACTTGTCGAGAAAAGTGGTGACGAAATCGGGTCGACGGTTGCGGTAGTCGATGTAATAGGCGTGTTCCCACACATCGATGGTGATGAGCGGCTTGTCGTTCGTGGTGATCGGCGTTCCGGCATTGCTGGTGTTGACGATGTCGACGCTGCCGTCGGCTTTTTTCACCAGCCACGTCCATCCGGAGCCGAAATTGCCCGTTGCGGAAGCCTGGAAGGCTTTCCTGAATTCCGCGAACGAACCCCATTTTTTGTCGATGGCCGCTGCCAGCGCGCCGACGGGCTCTCCGCCGCCGTTGGGCTTCAAGCTGTTCCAGAAAAAGGTGTGGTTCCAGACTTGCGCCGCGTTGTTGAAGATACCGCCCGCAGGCGCTTTCCTGATGATGGCTTCGAGGTCGAGATTTTCGTACTCGGTCTCCTTGACCAGGTTGTTGAGATTGGTCACGTAAGCCTGATGGTGCTTGCCGTAATGGAATTCCAGGGTTTCCACCGAAATGTGAGGAACCAGGGCATCCTGGGCATAGGGCAGGGAGGGAAGCGTGTGTGCCATATTGAAAGCGTCTCCTGTTGGTTTTGTGCAGACGCGGAAGCGATCCGCATCCGTTTGAGATAGACAGATGGTCATGCCCGGAAACTCAGGGCATAACTTCCATCTTAGAACAAAACCCCCAACTCCTCAATTCATACGGTCTTTGAAATGACAAATACTCACGGAGCCGGCATGGGAGCAAGCATCGGCCATCGGCATGGCCTTCAGCGGAGCAGGGATTGGATGGTCTCGCGGAAGACTCGGCAACAGGATGATCACCATTGGACTCCACGCTTTTGGGCCTGCCTCACTATGGCCTTGCCAGCTTTCACTCAGGCACTCCAGAGGGCAGATGACGATCGCTACATTACCACTACAATGCGACGTGCAAGTCCATGAAGGAGAACACGATGTCGGTTCCCGATTCTTCCAAAACACCAAGGCTTTTCTACGCTCATTCCACTGACCGCCGGGATTGTTCCGACTGGCAGCTTCTTGATGACCATCAAACCAACGTTGCCGAGTTGGCTGCTGACTTTGCCAAAATTTTCGGCGCTGACGGATCAGCCTACATCGCTGGCCTGCTGCATGACCTGGGCAAGTACACGGAAGAAGTCCAGCGCCGTGTTGCCGGCGAAAACATCCGGGGCGAACATGCGATACAGGGCGCGCGACAAGCAATCGAACGCTACGGAAAGCTGGGCACACTGCTTGCCTATACCATCGCCGGACACCATGCCGGACTAGCCAACGGGCGGGATATCGGAACACGTCGTTCTTCGTTGAAAGAACGCTTGGCGCGCAGCGGTACGCCGGAACTGTTGCCTGCATGGCAAACAGAAGTGTCACTGCCGGAACAATGCCCATTACCACAGGATTTCAAACCGCATCCTGATCCGGCACTGGGAGCATTCCAGTTAGCGTTCTTCACTCGCATGCTGTATTCCTGCGTCGTCGATGCCGACTTTCTCGACACCGAGGCGTTTTACGACAAGGTAGGAAACCGCCCTTCATTGCGTGACAGCGGCCCAGCGTTGGCAGCATTGCAAGTCGAGCTAAACAAAACGCTGTCGAAATTCAAAACCGATTCTGAAGTTAACCGGCTGCGCGCCGACATCCTGCGCCATGTGCGTGCACGGGCCGCTTTAGCGCCGGGATTGTTTTCGCTTACCGTACCCACCGGCGGCGGCAAGACGCTGACTTCGCTGGCCTTCGCGCTCGATCATGCTTTAACCCACCAACCGACCCACCCTTTCAGGCGCGTCATCTACGTCATCCCGTTCACCTCCATCATCGAACAAAACGCCGCCGAGTTCCGCAAAGCATTCGGAGAACTCGGTGAAGCGGCAGTGTTGGAACACCACAACGCTTTTGATGACAACAAGCTGAAAGATAGAAACAGCCGTGACAAACTGCGCATTGCCACTGAAAACTGGGACAGGCCGGTCATCGTCACCACCGCCGTTCAGTTCTTTGAAAGTTTGTTCGCCGACCGTTCTTCTCGCTGTCGCAAGCTGCACAACATTGCCGGTAGCGTCATCATTCTCGACGAAGCGCAAACGCTGCCGATCAAGCTGTTGCGCCCCTGTGTTGCCGCCATTGACGAACTGGCACGCAATTATCGGTGTAGTATCGTGCTATGCACCGCGACGCAACCAGCGTTGAATGCCAATGATGCCAACCCCGCCGAAGGTTTCCCTAACGGCCTGACCCATGTCCGCGAACTAGCACCCGAACCCAGGAACCTGTACCGCCAACTGGAACGTGTGCGCGTCACTCACATCGGAGAACAGGACGACGATGCGCTGACAAAACGCCTCAAGGAAAACCCACAGGTGCTATGTATCGTCAACAACCGCCGCCATGCGCGCGCGTTGTTCGACGCAATCCGCGAAGAACCCGGCGCGCGCCACCTTTCCACCTTCATGTGTGCTCGCCATCGTAGCCAAGTGCTCAGTGCTATTCGTGACGATCTTCTTCCCGAAAACAATCGCCCGTGCCGCCTGGTTTCGACTTCGTTGATCGAGGCAGGCATGAATGCAGACTTCCCTTACGTGTTACGCGCCGAAACTGGGCTGGATTCGGTTGCTCAGGCGGCAGGCCGCTGCAACCGAGAAGGTCGGCGTGCACGCGACGACAGCCTCGTGCACGTTTTCCTCGCCGTTGGCTGGTCGCCCCCATCGGAACTAAAACAATTTGCCCAGGCCATGCGTCAGACGCTAAGACATCACGCCGGTGATCCTCTGTCGCTGGACGCCATTGATGCCTATTTCCACGAACTGTACTGGCAAAAAGGCGAAGAGGCGCTTGATGCATATGACATTCTCGGCATACTGAAAAGTGGTGACATCGACGGTATACCGTTTGAGACGATTGCCGAGAAGTTCCGAATGATTGATAACGTACTGCGCCCTATCATCGTGCCATTCAAGGCGAACGGCGAGGAAGAAAGCCCTATCAAAGCATTGCTGCAAAAGCTGCGCTTCGTGGAAAGCCCTAGCGCCATCGCCCGCGCCCTGCAACCCTACACGGTGCAAGTGCCAGAATCCGTTTTTCGTGCGTTGCACGACGTGGGTGCGGTACAGCCGGAGGAGGAGCAGCGTTTTGGAGACCAGTTTATGGTGTTGGCAAACGAGAATCTGTATGATGATCGAGTGGGTTTATTGTGGGAGAATCCCGCGTTTGTGGAGGCGGAAAGACTGGTGTGGTAGTTTTTCATCCTGTTTGTTACCTTTACATAGACCGAATACAGTGTTAGTCTGCGTTCTTCGGATGTTGGGTATTGGGTGCAGGCATGCAAAATGACGACTTCAGGCTGGACTTGCGTTTAAAAATTCGCAGGCGCACAAATTTTTGGTTTTGGTTGGTCGCCCCTGTATTGTTTTTGGTTGGTTTGCCATTCTTGTGGCGACTGATCGAGAAATACATTTGGGGCGCGGGTTGAAACGGTCTTTGTAAAGGGCATAAGGTCGCGCCCTTACGGGCGCGTGGATTGAAAAAACGGCCATCGCACGATCTCGTGGCTGTGGCCCCGGTCGCGCCTATTACGGGCGCCTGGAGGATTTATGACATACGGCATCCGTTTACGTCTCACCGGCGAACGCGCTTGCTTCACCCGACCCGAAATGAAGGTCGAGCGCGTTTCCTACGACGTCATCACCCCGTCCGCCGCGCGCGGCATTCTGGAAGCGATTCACTGGAAACCCGCGATTCGCTGGGTGATCGACCGCATTCACGTACTGAACCCCATACGCTTCGAATCCATTCGCCGCAACGAAGTTGGCAGCAAGCTTTCCTACAGCAGTGCCAGCGGCGCGATGAACGCCGGACAAATCACCGACCGCCTGTTCACCTTTGTCGATGAAGACCGCCAGCAGCGAGCATCAACCGTGCTGCGCGACGTGGCCTACGTCATCGAGGCGCATTTCGATCTGACCGACCGCGCTGGAGCGGAGGACAACGAAGGCAAGCATCTGGACATCTTCAATCGCCGAGCGCGCAAAGGACAATGCTTTCACATGCCCTGCCTCGGCGTGCGCGAATTTCCGGCGACGTTGACGCTGATCGAGCCGGACGCGGCGCTGCCACCGAGCACGTTATCCGAAAGCGAACGTAACCGCGATCTGGGTTGGATGCTGCACGACATTGACTTCAAGCACGAGACGACACCGCTGTTCTTTCGCGCCCACATGAAAGACGGCGTAATCACCGTGCCGCCGCTGTCCGGCGAGGGGGTAAAGGCATGATCCTTTCCGCGCTCAATGATTATTACCGTCGACTATCCGCACAAAACAAGGTGCCGACGTTCGGCTACAGCGACGAGAAGATCAGCTACGCACTGCTGATTTCACCGGATGGCGAAGTGAAAGATGTACACGATCTTCGCGACAAATCGGACAAGAAGCCATTTCCAAGACTATTTTCTGTCCCGTCATCGTTCAAACGCCCAGGCACTACGCCCAGATCCTTTTTTCTGTGGGATAA
>WRNU01000119.1 GCA_009776435.1 Betaproteobacteria bacterium
AAAGGTATTATTCGTCATCACGACTGACGGCATGGAGAACGCGAGCCGCAAGTTCAGCTACGACAAGATAAAATCCCTGATCAAACGGCAAAAATCAAAACACGGATGGGAATTCATATTCCTCGGCGCAAACATCGACGCAGTGGACGTTGCCAACCGCTTCGGCATCGCCAGGAACCGCGCCCAAAACTTTCACAACGACGGAGAGGGCATTGCGCTGAACTACAACGTTCTCAACAAAACCGTCGCGTTATTCAGGGCAGCCCCCGCAGGCGCGAAGGTTGCCGACGACTGGAGCGCGGCGATCGAAGCGGACTACGCGCAGCGGAAAAGCGGGCAGTAACGCCTGACCCAAGGCCATCGGGGGACAGGGGAACGGGAATTCCTGCCCTCCCCTACCCCCGCTGCCGCATCATCCTGGCTTTTTCCCGATCCCAATCGCGTTCTTTCTCGGCCTGGCGCTTGTCGTAGAGCTTCTTGCCCTTCGCCAGACCGATTTCGGCCTTCACCCGCCCTTTACACCAGTGCAGGTCGAGCGGAACCAGCGTAAACCCGGCGCGTTCCACTTTGCCGATCAAGCGGGCAATCTGCTTGCCGTGGAGCAACAACTTGCGGGTGCGGGTCGGGTCGGCCTTGATGTGGGTGGAGGCGCTTGCCAGCGGAGTGATGTGCATGCCGAGGACGAACAGTTCCTCGCCACGCACGATGACGTAGGCTTCCTTGATATTGGCGCGCCCACCGCGAATGGCCTTTATTTCCCAGCCTTCGAGCACGAGTCCGGCCTCGTACCTTTCCTCGATGAAGAAATCATGATGGGCCTTGCGGTTCTGGATGATGCTCATGGGAGGCTGAACGTTTGAAAGCAGCCGGAGACTTTATCGTTTCAAGATGTGCGTGTCCAACAATTTCATGGAAGTCATGACACGAATACGTTTTATCGTTTGACGTTTAACGCCATTCGTTATACACTTCTCTCTATCATGATCCAGTCGTTCAAATGCCAGATCACCCATAGCCTGTTTGCCGGACAGTCTGCGCCGCGCTTTGCAAATTTTCGCCACGTCGCAGAGCGAAAGTTGCAAATGCTCCACCGTGCCGTCCTGCTGGAAGACTTGCGCATTCCGCCCAATAACAGGCTGGAAGCCTTGAAGGGCGACCGCAAGGGGCAACACAGCATCCGCATCAATGACCAGTGGCGCGTATGCTTCGTGTGGCGTGAAGGCCATGCGTGGAACGTGGAGATTGTGGATTACCACTGAGGAGGTTTTGCAATGACACACATTGAAAACGGCATGCGCCCCATTCACCCTGGCGAAGTCCTGCGAGAAGAATTCCTGAGGCCACTTGGGATATCCGCTCACGCGCTGGCAATGGGCTTGCAGGTTCCCGCGCCGCGCATCAACGACATCGTCCGCGAACGCCGCGCCGTGACGGCGGATACCGCGCTTCGTCTGGCAAGATTCTTTGGAACCAGCGCGGAATTCTGGACGGGCCTTCAAGCCGATTACGATACGGCATGCGCCCGCATGAAACTGGCAAATATCCTGGCGCGTATCCAGCGTTACGTACCGGAACCAAGCCACGCTCGACTTGACCTGTCCTGAAACGATCTTGGTAAAGCACATTAAGCGCCGACCTGCATCCTTTGCGTCCCGCATTTTGTGGGTGCGGGACGTTGTTGCTTCTTTCTCATGGTCACACTTACATAGCTTTTATACGCCGCCTGCGCGCAACCGCACCCACAATGCCAAGCCCTGCCAACAGCATGGCATAGGTTTCGGGTTCAGGCACTGCCGTAATGGTCACGCTGCCCATCGCCCAGTTCCGCCCACTTCCGGACACTAACGGATCAAGCACAAAGTCATTACCGGTTGCAATGGTGAACGTGTCGATTCCCTGGAAACCGGAGAAAAAATACTCTTGTGCGGTGATGCTCACACCGATGGTGGCCGTATCTATCAAGACACCGTCGGCGTAGCCCGTGATGGTCAGTGTCTGGCTGCCCCACGCTCCGGCGAGCCAGAAACTGTCAAGATTAAAAAGCTCCCCGCTGGCAGAGGCAAAACTGGAGAGCGACACTGCGTTCGGGTTGAAGGCTATCCACTCAGTGGATATCGCATCGGCTACGTGCCGGTAGCCGCTGACGGCAAATCCGACGAAGCCAGAGACTAAGCCGCTAGAAGCAATCTGCCCCGTAAAAACATTGAAGTAGTCAACCTCCGGATAGGTATTCGCGAAGAAACTGGAACCTGTTTCATCGAAGGTGATGACTTGCGGGGCCGCTTGAGCTGCGCCGGTAAAGGCAAACAGCAAGACGGAGAGTACGCCGAACTTCCTGTTCATGTTAAGTTCCCTCCTGATGGTCGTGTGGCGGTCGGCGCACCCTCTAGCCAATTGTGGAAAACACCTACGCCAGCGGTGATCGTACCATATCGGCTCGACGAAATCTCGACCAGCGGGTTCAGGTAAATTTGAGTCACCCCTGCCTAAAGGCAGGGGATTCCTCGATACGGTCTTGGGGAGCCTTCGGCTCCCTGTTACGCTTTGTCTCACTTGTCTCCGCCATAAATGGCGGAGACAAGCGCGAGACCCGTGTTCAATCCGGGACGCCACCTGAAACCCACGAAAATAGTGCCGTCTCGGGCTTTACGTTAGAATCACGCATCTCAACCCGCTTGACCGCCGCACCCATGGCCGATGTTCAAAAGAAAGTCCTGATCGAATTCACGCCCGCGCAGATGTTCGCCCTGGTCGACAAGTGCGAGGACTATCCTCAGTTCCTGCCGTGGTGCAGTGACGTTCAGGTGACGGCCCGCACCGACGAGATCACAGCCGCCACGCTGCACGTCAACTATCACGGCATCAAGACCCGTTTCAGCACTGAGAACACCAAGCGTTACCCCACCGAGATGCTGTTGCGCCTCACTGACGGCCCCTTTACCCGCCTCGATGGCAGTTGGCGCTTCACCCCTCTGGGAGAGACCGCCTGCAAGGTGGAATTTGAGCTGCATTATTCATTTTCCAGCCGCCTCCTCGAAAAAGTCCTTGGCCCGGTGTTCAACCACATAGCCAATACGTTCGTCGAAGTATTCGTCAAGCGCGCCAATCAGATTCATGGAGTCTCGCGGCCATGAGCAGTGAATTCATCGAAATAGAAGTCGTCTACGCACTGCCGCATTACCAGGATGTCGTCATGGTGAACGTACCGGAAGGGGCCACCGTGCGCGAGGCGGTGGAAGCCTCCGGCCTGTTGCTCAAATATCCGGAAATCGAACTGGGTGAGCGCAACAAGCTCGGCATCTACAACAAGCCCGCCCGGCCCGATACCGTCCTGCGTGAATACGACCGGGTGGAAATCTACCGCCCGCTGATCGCCGATCCCAAGGCGGTGCGCAAGCAACGCGCCGAAGAGGGCAAGGTGATGAAACGAGGCGGCGGCACGGCGCAGGACGCCTGAATCGACATCAATCCTTGCCGCAAAACGCCTCGATCAGTTCCTCGGTGCGCGCAATCTCGGCAGCCCGTTCCCCGTCACTCAGAACTCTACGGTCTCCGCCCTCGGTTGGTAGAAAAATGCGTTGCCCACTGTTCAGAGCGGCGTACTGACCACGCGCGCGCAGGCAGTCCTGCCGTCGCTGCGCGGTGTCGGCAGCATCCTTTTCCGCCTTCTCCCTGGCCTCGGCGGCGGCAGCGCGCCGCTTGCGGAATTCCTCGTCGCGCTGCCCTGTCTGACTCTTTTCCTGGACGGAAGCCGGAGCGGGGGTAGCTCCCGGTTCGGCGCCGCCCTCCCCTTCGGTTTCAGTTTCGTCCGGCTCCGGTTCAGCCACCGTTGCGGGCGGCGACGCCCGTTCGAGCGTCTGCACCCTGACCCCCGGCTGATTCGGGGGAGGCATATCCGAAAAATGTGTCTTGCCGTCCTTGTCCTTCCATTGATATATCTGGGCGCTTGCGGACAAGGCGGCAACCAGGCCGACAACGAGCGCGACAAACCGGACTGAGCATTTCACCTCTGCTTCTCCTGTAGTGCGGCTTACAAGGTCAGGTAGAGCTTTGTATAATGCGTGTTTTGCCGAAAGGAAATAAGTCATGCGTGTGATCCAGAAGGCGCTGACATTCGATGATGTCCTTCTTGTCCCCGCTCATTCGGCAGTGCTGCCGCGCGATGTNGGNCTGAGCACACGGGTAAGCCGCAATATCCGTCTCAACATTCCCCTGGTATCTGCGGCGATGGATACCGTCACCGAATCGCGGCTTGCCATCGCGCTCGCGCAGGAAGGCGGCATCGGCATCGTGCACAAGAATCTCTCCCCGACGGAACAGGCCGCCGAGGTGCACAAGGTCAAGCGTTATGAGTCCGGCGTGCTCAAAGACCCGGTAACCATCCCGCCCACCATGACCGTGGGCGATGTGATCGAACTCCAGCGCCAGCATCGCTTCTCCGGCGTGCCCGTGGTCGAAAACGGCAAGGTCGTCGGCATCGTCACCAACCGCGACACCCGTTTCGAGACCCAACTCGATCAGTCCGTGCGCGAAATCATGACGCCGCAGGATCGTCTTGTGACCGTGCGCGAAGGCGCAAACCTGGACGAAGCCCGCGAACTGCTGCGCGTGCATCGCCTCGAGCGCGTGCTCGTACTCAACGAGGCGGGCGAGCTTTGCGGCCTCATCACGGTCAAGGACATGATGAAGGCCACCGAATACCCGTTCGCCACCAAGGATGAACAGGGGCGGCTGCGGGTTGGCGCGGCGCTGGGCGTCGGCGCGGGAACCGAAGAGCGCGCCGAACGTCTGGCCGAGGCCGGAGTCGACCTGCTTATCGTCGACACCGCCCACGGCCATTCGCAGGGCGTGCTCGATCGCGTGGCCTGGGTCAAGAAGCATTTCCCGAACATCGACGTGATCGGCGGCAACATCGCCACCGGCGAAGCCGCGCGGGCGCTCGCCGATGCCGGGGCCGACGGGGTCAAGGTCGGCATCGGTCCGGGTTCCATCTGCACAACCCGCATCGTCGCGGGAGTCGGCGTACCGCAAGTCACCGCCATCGACCTCGTTGCCAACGCGCTGGCGGGCGCCAACGTGGCGCTTACTGCCGACGGCGGCATCCGTTTCTCGGGCGACATTGCCAAGGCCGTTGCCGCCGGAGCCGATTGCGTGATGCTCGGCGGCCTTTTCGCGGGAACCGAAGAAGCGCCCGGTGAAACGGTGCTCTTCCAGGGACGTTCGTACAAGGCGTACCGTGGCATGGGCTCGCTCGGCGCAATGGAAAAAGGCGCTGCGGACCGCTACTTCCAGGACAGTTCCTCCAATATCGACAAACTCGTGCCCGAAGGCATCGAAGGCCGCGTGCCCTACAAGGGGTCGGTGGCTGCGGTCATTCACCAGTTGATAGGCGGACTGCGCGCCTCGATGGGCTATCTCGGCTGTGCCGACATCGCCGCCATGCACGCGCAGTCGCAATTCGTCCAGATCAGTTCTGCCGGGATGCGCGAATCGCATGTCCACGACGTACAGATCACCAAGGAAGCCCCCAATTACCAGGTCAGTTGACCCTCCTCCCACATGGCTCACCAGAAAATTCTCATCCTCGATTTCGGTTCCCAGGTCACGCAACTCATCGCCCGCCGCGTGCGCGAGGCCAACGTCTATTGCGAAATCCATCCCAGCGACGTGAGCGACGAATTCATCCGCACGTTCGCGCCCATGGGCATCATCCTCTCCGGCAGCCACGCCAGCACCAGCGAAGATCGCCAGTTACGCGCCCCGCAAGCCGTCTGGGATCTGGGCGTCCCGGTACTGGGCATCTGCTACGGCATGCAGGCGATGGCCGTGCAATTCGGCGGTGAAGTCAGTTGGTCCGACACGCGCGAATTCGGCTATGCCGAGGTGCGCGCGCACGGTCACGGCCTGCTGTTCGGCGAGGTCGCCGATTTCATCGACGCCGAAGGCCACGGCATGTACAAGGTGTGGATGAGCCACGGCGACAAGGTCACGAAACTGCCTCCCGGCTTCGCGCTCATGGCCTCGACCGAGAACTGCCCCATCGCCGGCATGTTCGACGTTGCGCGCCGCTACTTTGCCGTCCAGTTCCACCCGGAAGTCACCCATACCGTCCAGGGCGCGGCCATGCTCGCTCACTTTGCGCGGGACATCTGCGGCTGCGCGGGCGACTGGGTGATGGGCGACTACATCACGGAGGCCATTGAGCATATCCGCGAGCAGACACACGGAGAGGAAGTCATCCTCGGCCTTTCCGGCGGCGTCGATTCTTCCGTTGCCGCCGCGCTCATCCATCGCGCCATCGGGGATCGGCTCACCTGCGTCTTCGTCGATCACGGCCTGCTGCGCCAGAACGAAGCCCGGATGGTCATGGAAATGTTTGCCAGGCGGCTCCATGCCAAAGTCGTGCACATCGACGCCTCGGCGCAATTCCTCTCAAAGCTCTCCGGCGTCACCGACCCCGAGAAAAAACGCAAGATCATCGGCCACGAGTTCATCGAAGTCTTCCAGGCCGAGGCCCGAAAACTCGCCAACGCCCGCTGGCTTGCGCAAGGCACGATCTATCCCGACATCGTCGAATCCGGCGGCACGAAAGCGCGCAAGGCCGCCACCATCAAGAGCCACCACAATGTCGGCGGCCTGCCCGAGACCCTCGGCCTCAAGCTGCTCGAACCCCTGCGCGACCTCTTCAAGGACGAAGTGCGCGAACTCGGCGTTGCCCTCGGCCTGCCGCATGAAGCGGTCTACCGCCACCCCTTCCCCGGCCCCGGCCTGGGCGTGCGCATCCTGGGCGAAGTCAAGGCGGAGTACGCGGAAATGCTGCGCGCCGCCGACGCCATTTTCATCGACGAACTGCGTTCCACCATCGAGCCCAACAGCGGCAAAAACTGGTACGACCTCGTCAGTCAGGCGTTTGTCGTCTTCCTGCCCGTCAAGAGCGTGGGCGTGATGGGCGACAGCCGCACCTATGAATACGCCGTGGCGCTACGCGCCGTGCAGACCAGCGACTTCATGACGGCAGACTGGGCGGAACTCCCCTGGACGCTCCTCAAGCGGGTATCGAGCCGCATCATCAACGAAGTGCGCGGCATCAACCGCGTCACCTATGACGTATCGAGCAAACCGCCTGCGACGATCGAGTGGGAATGATTAAACGTTTGGCACTGACTGGCATCAGGAAGTACAAAAACACACCCAAGCCCGCGTCACATCGATCACATCGTCAATTTTTCGCTTCTTGCACACCGCTTCTCCTTACATTATAGTAAGGAGAGCCTGGAGGATGCCATGACGACAGCGACTATCACATCGAAGGGACAGGTCACGATCCCGGTGAACGTGCGCAACCGGCTTGGATTGGAATCCGGCGACCGGATTGAATTCAGCTTCAATGACGAAACGGGTCGATACGAAATCCATCCGGCCACGCGCTCGCTCGCGTCGCTCAAGGGAATCGTGAAAAAGCCTGTCAGGCCGGTGTCGATCGAGGACATGAACCGCGCCATTGCTGAGCAGGGGGCATCTGCGCGATGATCGGACTGGATACGAACGTACTGGTTCGCTATTTCGCGCAGGACGATGCTGTGCAGTCGAAGAAGGCGACGGCGCTGATGGAGTCCCTATCGGTCGACCATCCGGGCTACATCTCGCAGGTAGCACTCGTCGAAGTCGTGTGGGTGCTTGGTCGCTGCTACGACGTTGAGCGAGACCCGATGAAGAACATCATCGAATCAATGGTCGCAACGAAGGAGTTGGTCGTCGAAGGGACAGATACGGTGCGTAAGGCTCTTCGCGTTTTCGGCGCCTCGAACAATGTCGACTTTGCGGACTGCCTGATCGAGCGATCCGGGCATAAGGCGGAATGCGAGTACACGGTCACTTTCGACGTTACGGCCGCAAAGCTCGCTGGAATGCAATTGATCAAGTGAACGTAGATACTGTTACCAGAGTCAACTCCCTATTCCCATTTGACAAAGGGGATCACCCACAGATCATAAATAACGCTTACCAGTTTCAATTGCAATGTTGTTCATGCAATATATTTCTCTTGAGATATAAACGTGCGCGAATGTCTGCTATAAGAAATCCCATTGCCGCAGAAAAAACATATGCTCCAGCAGCATAAATAAAAAAATATGTAAGTTTGTATTGATATGGTTTCAAAACACTACTTACAAGATTATGAGAGCCATCAGTATAAAGAAGTCCAATGTATCCAACAATTATGGCGACACAAATCCAAAAAACATTTTTATTTTTCAATGCTTTTCTGCGCATTAAGAAACGATCAAATTCATGCAAGGGCCACAACATGGCACCAAAAAGAACTATCTGTATTATTATAAAAACAGGAACAATAGACCATAACGCATATGCACTCATAGGGAATGAAGTTTGCTTAATAACATTACTCTCAAGCAAATGAACAATATACTGAGGATAAATTGTTGAGTAAAATATGTTAGGCCTTAACCCTTCCCATACTTTTTCAGGAATTAAAAAAACAACAAGAAAGAGAAAAAGAAATACCATCATATAGTTCCCTATCTTCCGGTTCCAAAGAGATGGTTTAAACACCTCAGCATAAGAAGCCCTTGACTCTTCCGGCAGCAACGAGAGATAAAATTTATGCATTTTTCCAAATATAGAACTGTTGAAGAAAGACTAATTGGTTGCCGTAACAGGCAAAAATTAGCAGAAATAACATTCGACCAATAATTGCTTAGTCATACAACTCGTATTTTCACGATTTCAACGCTAATTTCGGCTTCACCATGAAATAATTGCGAAAATTGACCTCCCTCGTCCGTGATTCTTTTACATCGTGCGGCCTGCGGCATCGAACAGCAGCGAACGTAGCCTAGATGTAATGTTTCAATAGGTTGTTCACCCGGAAGGATGTGGGAAACTGGAGTTTGCAGACTTCACGCTCCCACAAGGAACCTTCCGAATGAACACCCATAAGA
>WRNU01000120.1 GCA_009776435.1 Betaproteobacteria bacterium
CCCGCGCCGCGCCAATCGGGCCATCGAAGGGCACGCCCGAGACGGCCAGCGCGGCAGAGGCGGCGATCAACGCCGGGATGTCCGCGTCGACTTCGGGGTTCAGGGACAGCACGAGGGCGATGACCTGGACTTCGTTGTAGAAACCGTCCGGGAAAAGCGGACGGATGGGACGGTCGATCAGGCGGGAAGTGAGCGTTTCCTTCTCGGAGGGGCGTCCTTCACGCTTGAAGAAGCCGCCGGGAATGCGACCGGCAGCGTAGAATTTTTCGACGTAGTCGACGGTGAGCGGGAAGAAGTCCTGTCCGGGTTTGACATTCTTCGATGCACAGACGGAGGCGAGCACGACGGTGTCGTCCATGTTGACGACGACTGCTCCGCCTGCCTGACGGGCGATTTCGCCAGTTTCCAGTGTGACGGTGTGCGCGCCCCAGGTAAAGGTTTTCTTGGTAGGAGTAGGCAAGGGGAATTCCTTTGAGCATGGTTGCCGTGGATTGCACGGCGGTTGTTCGAGCCGAAAATGACGAAAGCCGGGATGCCCTTTACGAGGGCCGTCCCGGCTGTCCATTCTGGCGGGTGTTGTCGAGCCGGTCGCTTCGATGGGTTTGCTCTCGCAAACCTTACTTGCGCAGACCCAGCCGTTCGATCAGCTTGCGATAAGCCTCGGCATCCCGGTCTTTCAGGTAGTCGAGGAGCTTGCGGCGACGGCTGACCATCTTCAACAGGCCACGGCGGGAGTGGCGATCCTTGCCGTGCTCCTTGAAGTGACCGGTCAGTCCGTTGATGCGCGCGGTCAGGAGCGCCACCTGGACTTCGGGGGAGCCGGTGTCGCCCTGGGCGCGTTGATAGTCGGCAACGATTTGTGCCTTGGCGGTGTTGTCGAGAGCCATGTGCGTCTACTCTTGTTCGGTTCGTCATGAAACTATTAATTATACCTGTCCGGGGAGGGAAGTTCAAGGCGAGCATGTCGTTGAGTATATGGATAGCAGAAACATCAGTCGGATTTTTGGGGAAGTTCTTGCGACGGCACAGGTCGGAGCGTGGCATCCGTTAGCTCACCATAACCCCCTTGATCGGCATGAACCGTGCGCTTGGCATCTCGGCAGTGGACTTGGTCGGGGATATGGAAAAAGATGCCTGGAGAAGCAAAGTGACGTAGAGAGTTGAAGGCTAAAGCATATGATTGTGCTGACTGCATATTTAAACCGCTTTAAAAACAGGTGATAACTTTTTGAAAAATAATTAATTTTTGTTTTCTTAAGTGTTATAAAAAATGTCTAAGTTTTAACATATAGCATATACTGTTTGGGCAATCAATATTTTCTTGGCACAGTATCTTGCAAACGTATTATATTGTAGTTTATACTGACATAAGTATCAAAAATGCTGTTTGGCTTGGCGGAGAACGCCACAGAACGTGAACCGATCAGGAGGAACTGATGATGAAACCGTTACTGACTGCTGTCACTTGTGCACTTTCTTTTGTTGCGCTTACGGGGAGCATCCCTGCGTCTGCTCAGACTATAACCGTTGACGGTGTTTGGTTTGGTACTACTATGTTCTTCGATGTGCCAGGGTTTGGCTTTGCGTACATAACGAGCCCGGTAACAACGCCTGATGCCCCACCCGGCTCCGACGTTTACAGTCTTGTTACGCATCAGGACGGTATTCCATCCGAAGCACCTGACTATGATTTTTTTCATTATCGCAGGGATACCCGCGGTACACAGAGTGCGCAATCGTATAGGTTAACGTACCAAGAGAAGGTTGTGGGGCATGTAGGAGATACTTCAGATATTGGCAAGGAAATACAGATCCATGAGTACATTCATGCGGATGAATACTATTATTCGTATACAGAAAACTCCACGCAAAAGATACCAGGTGGTCGTCGTTCATTCGACTGGTATGAGTCATCTGATCCAGCTTTTGGGATAGCTGCCTACGCATCGTTCCCGTATAGTGGTATTGGCATTTTCGACTTCGAGCAGTCCTACATTTATTACGCGAACGGATCAAGCATATCGCTAGCCGACTATATGCGGCAAAGCTTCAATGCGCCGTTGACAGAGGCTGGGAGCTATCAGGTTTTGAGTTTCGATACCAGGAACGAAAGTATTTTTACCTTTAGATGGTTCGATGGCAATGAAGTTGCGGGAATGACTCTCGCATACAACCCCATCCCCGAACCCGAAACTTGGGCCATGCTGCTGGCAGGGTTGGGCATTGTAGGTGCAGTCGCGCGTAGGCAGCGTATAAAACAGTAATGTAAGTACGGCCAAGAGAAAGCGCCACGTCCCGCATTCCACACAATGCGGGACGTAGAGGATGTTAACTGGTGCTTAACGTGCTTTATAAGTAGTCGGCCCTGAACAATAGCAAATGTAGCCCAGGCGCATTCGTCCTGCGTCGGTGATGGACACTCGTGACCATCTCCGCCACAGAGTGGGTACGCTCGAGCTACACTTGCTATTGTTCAGGGCCGACTAGGCATAGTAGTCTGAGTATGCATATGTCGTATTGCTTTGTCAATGTGGCAAAATTTCAAAATGAGGCACTACCTGTCGTTGCTGTCATGATGCGCATTGCCGGGGTTTCATTCGGTAGAAATCAGTCTCTTCGGCCATAGTCGCCCGTCTTCTTTCCACTGCCCGAGCCCCAGGAAACCGTCCGGGCCGTACAGCCGGACACAATCCCCAGGAAGACCTTCCCGCCCCGGCGGACAAAGCGGCTGGCCTTGCAAGATCAGCCGCGCGGCGGCGCTTTCGAGGTCGAGTTTCGGGAAACTCTTCAGCAACGTGTCGACCGGGGCAAGCAGGGCATCGCGTTGATCCGGGGCGCTGCCTTCGATCGCATCGAGCGTGACGCTGGCCGACACATCGAAATCTCCGATGCGGGTGCGCCGCAGGGCGTCGAGATGCGCACCACAGCCCAGTGCCACGCCGATGTCCATCGCCAGACTGCGGATGTAAGCCCCTTTGCTGCACGCTATACGAAGGACGATGCGGTCTTTCTGAAACGCGAGCAGTGTGAGCTCGATGATCGTCACACGGCGGGGGGGGCGGTCGACTTCGATCCCGGCACGGGCATATTCATACAAAGGTTTGCCGTCGCGCTTGAGCGCCGAGTACATCGGCGGCGTTTGTTCGATTTCACCGGTGAAGCGCGCAAGCGCCGTGCACAGCCGGGTTTCGTCAACGGCAACGGGCTGAACGGACAACACCGTGCCTTCGGCATCCCCCGTGTCGGTCTGGATGCCGAGTTTGACGCCCGCCTCATAGGTCTTGTCGGCTTCGAGCAGCATGTGCGAGAACTTGGTGGCTTCGCCAAAGGTGAGCGGCAGCAGGCCGCTTGCCATCGGGTCGAGCGTTCCGGTGTGACCGGCCTTGCGGGCGGCAAGGAGCCGTCGCGCAGTTTGCAGCGCCGCGTTGGAAGTGATGCCGGAAGGCTTGTCGAGCAGCAGTACGCCGTCGACGGCGCGGCGGGGGAGCGGGGCAACGGGCATTGGGGGAGGCAGTGAATCAGTGCGCGGGGTCTTTGTCGTCCGCAGTCAGGGCGCGGGCTTCGTCTTCACGTACCGTCTGTTCGATCAATTGCGACAGACGGGAGCCGTCTTCCACGGAGCGGTCGTAATGAAAGTGCAGTTCGGGCAGGGTGTGGATGCGGATTCGTTTGCCGAGTTCCCGGCGCAGGAAGCCGCTTGCGCGTCGCAACCCTTCGAGGATTTCCGGAACACTGTCCACGCCGCCCAGTGCGGTGAAGAATATCTTTGCGTGGGCGTAGTCGGGGGTGAGATCGACCTCGGTGAGAGAGATGAAGCTCACCCTGGGGTCCTTGACCTCCTGGCGGATCAGTTCGGCCAACTCCCGGCGGATTTGTTCGGCGATGCGCTGGCCGCGCGAAAATTCTTTCGGCATCGTTCAGAGTGTCCTCGCCACTTCGCGGATTTCAAACACTTCGAGTTGATCGCCCGCATCGATGTCGTTGTAGCCCCGGAGTTGGAGACCGCATTCGTATCCCGACTTGACTTCCTTGACATCGTCCTTGAAACGTTTGAGCGATTCGAGTTCGCCCGTCCATATGACGGTGTGGTTTCGCAACAGTCTGACGGAAGCCGCGCGTCGTACCGCGCCTTCGAGCACGTAGCAGCCTGCCACCGAACCGACCCTGGAAATGGCGAAAACCTGACGGATTTCGACCATGCCGATGATTTCTTCACGTCTTTCCGGAGTGAGCATGCCGGAGAGGGCGGCTTTCACTTCGTTGACGGCGTCGTAGATGATGTCGTAGTAGCGGATGTCGACGCCGAAGCTTTCGGCAAGCTTTCGCGCGCTGGAGTCGGCACGGGTGTTGAAGCCGATGATGACCGCGCCAGAGGCTTGCGCGAGGTTGACGTCGGACTCGGTGATCGCGCCCACGCCGGCGTGGATGACCTGCACGCGCACTTCGTTGGTGGAGAGCTTTTGCAGGGATTGCGACAGGGCTTCCTGCGAGCCTTGCACGTCGGCCTTGATGATGAGCGCCAAAGTCCGGGTTTCGCCTTCGCTGATTTGCTCGAACATGTTTTCGAGCTTGGCGGCCTGTTGCCTGGCAAGTTTGACATCGCGGTACTTGCCCTGACGGAAGAGGGCGATTTCACGCGCTTTCTTTTCGTCGGAAAGCACGATGGCGTCGTCTCCCGCCGACGGGATGTCCGAAAGGCCGAGGATTTCGACCGGGGTGGCAGGGCCGGCCGTTTCGATGTTTTTGCCGCTCTCGTCGAGCATCGCGCGGATACGACCGAAGGTGGCCCCGACGAGCATGACATCGCCACGGCGCAGCGTGCCGGACTGGATGAGGAGCGACGCGACCGGGCCGCGTCCCTTGTCCAGTCTCGCTTCGACGATCAGTCCCTTGGCCGGGGAGTCGACCGGCGCGGTGAGCTCGAGCATGTCTGCCTGGAGCAGGACGGCTTCGAGCAGGTTGTCGATGCCTTCGCCACTCTTGGCGGAGACGGCTGCGAAGAGGATTTCGCCGCCGTATTCTTCCGGAACGACTTCTTCGGCAATGAGCTCCTGTTTGACCTTTTCGATGTTGGCCGACGGTTTGTCGACCTTGGTGATGGCGACAACGATGGGAACCCCTGCGGCCTTGGCATGGTTGATGGCTTCGCGCGTCTGTGGCATTACACCGTCATCGGCGGCAACGACGAGAATGACGATGTCGGTGGCTTGTGCGCCGCGCGCGCGCATGGCGGTAAACGCTTCGTGACCGGGGGTGTCGAGGAAGGTAATCATGCCGCGCGGGGTTTCCACGTGGTATGCGCCGATGTGCTGGGTGATGCCGCCCGTCTCGCCTGCCGCAACCTTGGAGCGGCGGATGAAGTCCAGCAGCGAGGTTTTGCCGTGGTCGACGTGACCCATGACCGTGACGACCGGGGCGCGCGGGAGAATCACGTAGTCTTTGAGCGCGTCGTGTTCGGCCAGGAAGGCGTCGGGGTCGTCGAGCTTGGCGGCCAACGCCTTGTGGCCCAGGTCTTCGACGACGATCATCGCCGTTTCCTGATCGAGTATCTGGTTGATCGTCACCATCATGCCCATTTTCATCAGCGCCTTGATGACTTCGGCTGCCTTGATGGCCATTTTGTGGGCGAGATCGGCCACAGTGATGGTCTCCGGCACATGCACTTCGCGCACGATGGGCTCGCTCGGGGCCTGGAAGGCGGCGCGTTCTTCGGCATGGTGACCGCCGTGGCGTCCGCCGCCATGACGACCGCCGCCCTTGGCTCCGCGCCAGGTGTTGCCGGCGCTCGCGCCCCCGACATCGCCACGGGTCTTGAGACCGCCTCGGCGTTTGTTGCTGCTTTCGCTTTCGCGGACGTTTCCGCCGCCAGTGGCGTCACGGGCGGGTTTTTCGCGGGCGGTTTTGTTCTCGCCGGTCTTGGCCGGGCGGTGCAGGGTGCCCGAGGTGCTTTTCTTGTTCGCGGCAGCTTTGGTTGTGGCAGGCGTGGCAGAGGGGGCAGCCGCCTTGGGCTGTTGCGCGGCGCGCTGGCGGGCTTCTTCTTCCTGTCGGCGGGTTTCGGCGGCGGTCTTGGCGGCCGCTTCGCGCTCCAGACGGGCGCGCAGATCGGCCTGTTGCCGTTCGCGCAGTTCGCGCGAACGGCGCGACTCCTGTTCGCGCGCGGCGAGTTCTTCTTCGCTCAGGATCTGGGTGATCGGCGGTTTGCTCTGCGCCGTTTCGTCCGGTTTCGGGCGGCTGGAGGATTTGCCTGGGGCTGTCGACTTGCCAGTCTGTGCAGTTTTTTTGGAGGTTCTGGCGGTTGTCCGCGTTTTTTCAGGCGCGACTTCGACGTCTTCAGCGGCTTCAGTGGCTTCGATATCTTTAGTGGCTTCGGTGTCTTCTGCGGCAGATGTGGAGGACTCGACGAGGGCAGGCGAAGGTTCTGCGTCCGGAGCCGTCGTTTCGGGAGAGGGTACATCCGGAGTCTGGGCGCTCGCGGTGGTCTCCTCTATTGACGTCGGCTCGGTTCGAGGCTCGATGGGTTCGGGTTCCGGCGTAACGGCGGGCGCCGTTTCAGGCGCAACAGCCTCGACCATTTCGTCGCGCTTGACGAAGGTGCGCTTCTTGCGAACTTCTACCTGCACCGTGCGGGCGCGGCCCGTCGAGTCGGTGGAACGGATTTCGGAAGTCTGCTTGCGGGTCAGTGTGATCTTGCCTTTTTGGGAACTGCCATGCGAGGCGCGCAGGTATTCGAGCAGGCGCGATTTGTCCTGCTCGGTGAGCAAATCCCGTTCGTCGGACTTATCGACTCCGGCACGCCTGAGTTGTTCCAGCAGCGCCACTGCCGGCATTTTCAGTTCGCCGGCGAATTGGGTGACACTTATACCTTCCATCTTTGCACCCCTATCATCATTCTTGCTCGAACCAATGCGCCCGCGCAGCCGAGATCAGCGCACCGGCGTGTTCCGTGGTGATGTCGGTCAGCTCGATCAGTTCATCGACAGCGAGATCGGCCAGATCGTCGCGGGTTCGGATACCGTGGCTGGCGAGTGTGGCCGCCAGTGTCTTGTTCATGCCGTCCAGGGCGAGCAGGTCGCCGGCTATGCCTTCGAGTTGTTCTTCGGTGACGATGGCCTCGGTCAACAGCACGTCGCGCGCGCGGTTGCGCAGTTCGGTGACGGTGGCTTCGTCGAAATCCTCGATCTGGAGCATTTCGGCCAGTGGCACATAGGCGATTTCCTCGAGCGAGGAAAAGCCTTCTTCGATCAGGATGTTGGCAACGTCTTCATCGACATCGAGCTTGTCCATGAAGAGCGCGCGCAACCCGCTGCGCTCCTGTTCGGTACGGGCGGCGGATTCCTGTTCGCTCATCAGGTTGATCGTCCAGCCGGTCAGATCGGACGCGAGTTTGACGTTCTGCCCGTTGCGCCCGATGGCGATGGCCAGATTGGCCTCGTCGACCACCACGTCCATCGCGTGCGCTTCTTCGTCGACGACGATGGAGACGACTTCGGCAGGCTGGAGGGCGGCAATGACGAACTGGGCCGGATCGGAGGACCAGACGATGATGTCGATCTGTTCGCTGCTGATTTCGTCGCGCACTGCCGTGACCCGGGAGCCGCGCAGGCCGACGCAGGTTCCGACCGGGTCGATGCGCTGGTCGTTTGCCTTGACGGCAATCTTGGCGCGCAGGCCGGGATCGCGGGCGCATGCCTTGATTTCGAGCAGGCCGTCCTCGATTTCGGGCACTTCCAACTCGAAGAGTTTCATCAGGAATTCGGGCACGGTGCGCGACAGGATCAACTGTGGGCCGCGCACGCCCCGGTCGATCTTGAGCAGGTAAGCCTTGACACGGTCGCCAGAGCGCAGGTTTTCGCGCGGGATCTGCTGTTCGCGCGGCAGTACCGCTTCCATGCGGCCTACTTCGATGATCGCGTTGCCGCGCTCGACGCGCTTGATCGTGCCGGAAACGAGGAATTCCTCGCGCTCCAGGAAGTCGTTCAATACCTGTTCGCGTTCGGCGTCGCGGATTCTTTGCAGGATCACCTGCTTGGCGGCCTGTGCACCGATGCGCCCGAAGTCGATGGGTTCGAGCGGCTCCTCGACGTATTCGTCCACTTCGATGTCCGGGTGGAGTTCGCGCGCATCGATGAGGCCCATTTCGGCCTCGTCGTTCGTGACTTCTTCGTCGGGCTTCACCACCCAGCGCCGGAACGAATCGTAGTCGCCGGTTTCGCGGTCGATGATGACATGTACATCGGCATTGTCGTGGATGCGCTTCTTGGTTGCGGAGGCCAGCGCCGACTCGAGAGCGGAGAACACGATGTCCCTGGCGACATTTTTCTCGCGCGCCAGCGCATCGACAAGCAACAGGATTTCGCGGCTCATGTCAGTGAATCCTCCGGAACTTAGAATTTTGGTACGAGGCGTGCTTTCTCGACATCGTCGAAGGCGACCGTAAGCTCCCCTTTTTCGGTGTCGACAACGACTGCGCCATCGCGCAGTCCCTTGAGCATGCCGGTGAAATTACGTTGATTACCCACCGGGACACGGGTGCGTAACCGGATATCGGCGCCATTGAAGCGTTCAAAGTCAGCGGGCTTGACGAGCGGGCGATCGAGTCCCGGCGAGGAGACTTCTAGCCGGTCGAAGTCGATGTTTTCGACCTCGAACACGCGGGTGAGCTGATTGCTGATCGTTGCGCAGTCATCCACGGTCACGCCTCGCGCGATGTCGATGAACACGCGCAGGAGCCGCCCGCGCGGCGAACCCTCGACCATCACGAGATCAAACCCGAGTCCGGTCACGACCTGCTCGATCAGATCAGTCAGTTTCTGCACCCTCGCTCCGCAAATAAAAAATGGGCGTAACGCCCATCCCGTTGAATTTAAGCCGGAAAAACAAGCCGC
>WRNU01000121.1 GCA_009776435.1 Betaproteobacteria bacterium
ATCCGCTGGAACGCAATGGCAATGGTGGTGCGCGCCAACAAGCACACCAACGTCGGAGGCCACATCGCTTCGTTCGCCTCCGCCGCCGCGCTCTACGATGTGGGGTTCGCGCATTTCTGGAAAGCGCCCTCCAGCCAGTCGGGCGGCGATCTCATCTTTTTCCAGGGCCATTCCGTGCCGGGCATTTACGCGCGGGCGTTCCTGCTCGGACGGCTCACCGAAGAGCAAATGGATCATTTTCGCCAGGAAACGGGCGGGAAAGGCATCTCCTCCTATCCGCATCCCTGGCTGATGCCGGAGTTCTGGCAATTTCCCACCGTTTCGATGGGACTCGGCCCCATTCAGGCGATCTACCAGGCGCGATTCATGAAATATCTCGCCAGCCGCGAACTGATCGACGCCAAAGACGCCGAACAGCGCAAGGTCTGGGCCTTCCTCGGCGACGGCGAAACCGACGAAGTGGAAACGCTCGGTGCCATCGACATGGCGGGCCGGGAACAACTCGACAACCTGATTTTCGTCATCAACTGCAACCTGCAACGACTCGACGGCCCCGTGCGCGGCAACGGCAAGATCATCCAGGAACTGGAGGCGCTTTTCCGGGGCGCGAACTGGAACGTCATCAAGGTCATCTGGGGCACGCACTGGGATGCCCTGCTGCTGCGCGACCGAAAAGGCATCCTCAAGAAACGCATGATGGAAGCCTGCGACGGCGAATACCAGACGTTCAAGGCGAAAAACGGCGCNTACGTGCGNGAACACTTTTTCAACACGCCGGANCTGAAAGAACTCGTCGCAGACTGGACGGACGAAGACATCTGGCAATTGAATCGCGGCGGGCACGATATTTTCAAGGTCTTCTCCGCCTATCACGCCGCTGTCAACCACAAGAATCAGCCGACCGTGATCCTGGCGAAAACCATCAAGGGTTTCGGAATGGGCACGGCGGGCGAAGCGATGAACATCTCGCACCAGCAAAAGAAAATGGATCGGGACTCCATTGCCCGTTTCCGCGACCGCTTTCATTTGCCGGTTTCCGATGAAGATCTCGAAAAGATCCCCTACCTGACTTTTCCCAGGGACTCCGCCGAATACCAATACATGCAGAAATGTCGCGCCGAGTTGGGCGGCTACCTGCCGCAACGGCGCACGAAAGCCGCGCCGCTCCAGACGCCGCCCTTGGCCGNGTTCGAGTCGCTCCTCAAAGCCTCCGGCGAAGGACGGGAACTCTCCACCACGATGGCGCTGGTGCGCATCATGAACATGCTGCTGCGGGACAAGGCCATCGGTCAGCACATCGTCCCCATCGTGCCGGACGAATCGCGGACTTTCGGCATGGAAGGCATGTTCCGCCANTACGGCATCTGGAACCAGGAAGGCCAGAAATACGTGCCGGAAGACCACGACCAGTTGATGTTCTACCGGGAATCCAAGACCGGNCAGGTTCTCCAGGAAGGCATCAACGAAGCNGGCGCGATGAGCGACTGGATCGCCGCCGCCACGTCCTACTCCGTGCACGGCGTGCAGATGATCCCGTTCTACATCTGCTACTCCATGTTCGGCCTGCAACGCACGATGGATCTCGTCTGGGCGGCGGGCGACCAACGTTCGCGCGGTTTTCTGATCGGCGGCACGGCGGGCCGCACCACCCTGAACGGAGAAGGCTTGCAGCACGAGGACGGACACAGCCTCATCCTCGCCAACCTCATCCCCAACTGCATGAGCTACGACCCGACATTCCAGTACGAAGTCGCGGTGATCGTGCAGGACGGCCTGCGCCGCATGCACCAGGAACAGGAAGACGTGTTCTATTATCTCACCGTCATGAACGAGAACTACGAACACCCCGAAATGCCCGCTGGCGCAGAAGCAGACATCATCAAGGGCATGTATCTCTTCAAGCAGGGCACGCCTGCCAACGGCCCGAGGGTGCAACTGCTCGGCTCGGGCACTATTTTCCGCGAAGTCATCAAAGCCGCCGACCTGCTCCGGGACGACTGGGGCGTGGAAGCCGATCTCTGGGGTTGCCCCGGCGTGAACGCGCTCACCCGCGAAGGACAGGACGTTACGCGCTGGAACATGCTGCACCCGCTGGAAACCCCCAGGAAGTCGCATGTCGAAACCTGTCTGGACGCCACCCGTGGCCCCGTCATCGCCGCCACCGACTACGTGCGGCTGTACGCCGAGCAAATCCGCCCCTTCGTCCACCGCCGTTTCGTCACCCTTGGCACGGACGGTTTCGGGCGCTCGGACACGCGCGAAGCGTTACGGTATTTCTTCGAGGTCGACCGCCATTGGATCACCGTCGCCGCCCTGAAAGCCCTTGCCGACGAAGGAACGCTGCCGCGCGAAAAAGTCGCCGAAGCGATCGGCAAATATGGGCTAAACATCGACAAACCCAATCCGCTGACGGTCTGAGGACAAAAACATGAGCCAACTAATCAAGGTTCCCGACATCGGCGACTTTTCCGATGTGCCCATCATCGACATCTACGTCAAAGCCGGAGACACCGTGGCGCTGGACGACGCGCTGGTGACGCTGGAGTCGGACAAGGCAACGATGGACGTGCCCGCCACCGCCGCAGGCGTCGTGAAGGAAGTGCTGGTGAAACCGGGCGACAGGGTGTCCGAAGGAAGCCCGCTGATTCGCGTGGAAAGTGGCGTCCCTGCCCCGACGGAATCGAAGGCTGCGGAGTCGGTTCCTGCAAGGCAGGAGGCCACCCCCGTTTCCGCACCGATGCCAACACCGCCCCCCTCCTCGCCGCCGCCCTCGACAGGAGACGGTGCCTCCTCCCTTTCTCCCGGCGGCAAGGTGCACGCCTCCCCCTCGGTGCGCGCCTACGCACGCGAACTGGGCGCCGATCTTTCCAGGGTAACGCCCAGCGGGCCGAACGGACGCATCCTCAAGGAAGACGTTACCGCCTGGGTAAAAGGCATCCTGACGGTTCCAGGCACAACCACAGCCGGAGCTTCACTCGGCGGCGGCCTCGATCTCCTGCCCTGGCCGAAGGTCGATTTCTCCAAGTTCGGTGACATCGAAGTTCGCCCCCTGTCGCGCATCCAGAAAATTTCCGGTCAGAACCTCGCCCGTAACTGGGTGATGATTCCCGCCGTGACCTACCACGAAGACGCCGACATCACCGAACTCGAAGCCTTCCGCGTCCAGGTCAACAAGGAAAACGAGAAGACCGGCGAAGCCAAACTCACCATGCTCGCCTTTCTCATCAAGGCCAGCGTGCGTGCGCTGCAAAAATTCCCCACCTTCAACAGTTCGCTCGACGGCGACAATCTCGTTCTCAAAAAATACTTTCACATCGGATTCGCCGCCGACACGCCGAACGGCCTCATGGTTCCGGTCATCAAGAACGTCGACCGGAAAGGCATTGTCGAAATCGCCCGGGAAACCGGAGAACTCGCCCGTCAGGCCCGCGAAGGCACGCTGAAACCCGGCGACATGCAGGGCGCGAGCTTCACCATCTCCAGCCTTGGCGGCATTGGCGGCACGTATTTTGCGCCCATCATCAACGCCCCGGAAGTCGCCATTCTGGGCGTCAACAAATCGGCGCTCAAACCCGTGTGGGACGGCAAGGCGTTCCAGCCAAGGCTGACGTTGCCTCTATCGCTCACCGCCGACCATCGGGTAATCGACGGCGCGCTGGCGACACGTTTCAACGTCTGCCTCGCGCAACTGCTGGCGGATTTTCGGAGGGTGACGCTGTAGCGTTGATACTGCCTCGTTGCTGTCGTCTCGTCGGTTTGCTGTCGACCCAGCGCCGCAACCACCCCGCCCTTCGGGCACTCCTCATTGGTTTGCCATATTCCCCTCCCGTGGAGATACTGTTACCCGTATCTACAGCACTGTAAACCGCGTAAACACTGGCGTTTAGCGTGAGGCAACGGGGCGCGGCCGATACGCCCGTATTTGACGAACCTGTCGTTCAAGCATCCATTTTGGGCATTTTGTCACGCCCTCCAGTGTGAGATTTTCCCTCACTTCATAACGATGGTCGATAATCAAGGCGATACTTGTAGAATGTCTCTATGCACTCTGCCCAGGAACTTGTCACCTATATCGAGTCACTTGCCGCCTTGCCCTCGGTGTATTACCGGGTTCGCGAAGAGCTTGAGTCGTCAAACGGCTCTATCAGCGAAGCTGCGCGCTTGATTGAGGCAGACCCCGCGCTTACGACCGGGGTCCTGAAGCTCGTGAACAGTGCCTTCTACGGTTTCGACCGTAAAATCGAGAGCGTCGAGCGCGCCGTTCTCGTCCTCGGTTTGCGGCAGACGCATGAATTGGTGTTGGCCATCACGGTCAGCAACGTGTTCTCCGGCATTCGTCCCCAACACATGGACATGAGACGGTACTGGATAGGGTGCATGATGACCGCGCTGACTGCGCGCGAGTTGGCGCACCTGACCTGCAACCCTGCCGCAGGCCGTTTGTTCGTGATCGGTCTTTTGGCCGACATCGGGCACTTGGTGATGTATCAGACCGTGCCCGAACTGGCCATCGAAGCCCAAACCTCTGCTGATGCCGGGAATGAGCCGCTGTTTGAAACCGAACGCCGCATCGTCGGTTGCGATTCGGCGGAAGTCGGCGCGGCTTTGATGGACAACTGGAAACTGCCCACGAGTTTCGCCGAAATCATCGGCGCGCAAATCACGCCACGGCTGGCCGGCAAACATGTCATCGAGGCAGAATTGCTCCATATTGCGCTCGCGGTCAGCAAGGCCGACCGCTACAACGAGTCGAGCGAGCAGGCGCTCCGGCACATCGACCCGCGCATCTGGGAGAAACTCGGATTGAAACCCAACTGCTTTGCACGCATCCGCGAAGCAGTCGAAATTAGCCTGAGTTCATGTACGGCTATGTTTTTCCCCTGCATGATCTGACATTGACATCCTTCCCTGCCTAAAGACAGGGACGTTCAGCCCGGCAATCAACTCACAACGCGCTTAATCACTCGTTATGAAGGCTGCACCCAACGAGAACACGTATGTCATATGTCCGCCACCGTGATTGCGTTGGTTGACTTTTTATGATATAAATAGAGGGTTTGTTCAACAGGGGAATAGAATCATGTCATACGTTGACAAAGTGCTGGGTGAGCTGATTGCCAACAACCCCAATCAGCCGGAGTTTCATCAGGCGGCCACCGAGGTGTTGAACTCCCTCAGGCTGGTGGTCGATAACGATGACAAGTACGCCAAAGCCGGTCTGCTCGAACGTTTGGTGGAACCGGAGCGTCAGATTCTGTTCCGTGTTCCCTGGGTGGACGACAATGGCAATGTGCGTGTCAATCGGGCCTACCGGGTGCAATTCAATAGCGCCATTGGTCCATATAAGGGTGGTTTACGCTTTCACCCGTCGGTCAACCTGAGCATCATCAAGTTTCTGGGCTTTGAGCAGGTCTTCAAGAACGGCCTGACCGGCCAGCCCATCGGCGGCGGCAAGGGGGGTAGCGATTTTGATCCCAAGGGCAAGTCCGACCGTGAGGTGATGGCTTTCTGTCAGAGCTTCATGACTGAACTCTCCCGTCACGTCGGCGCGGATACCGATGTGCCCGCTGGCGACATCGGCGTGGGGGGCCGCGAGATTGGTTTCATGTATGGTCAGTACAAGCGCCTCAAAAATGTCTACGAAGGCGTTCTGACCGGCAAGGGGCTTACCTACGGCGGTTCTCTGGTGCGTACCGAGGCCACCGGCTATGGTTTGCTTTATTTCATGGAGGAAATGTTCAAGGATCACGGGCAGTCCATCGAGGGGAAAACCATACTGATTTCCGGTTCGGGCAACGTGTCCATTTACGCGACGGAAAAGGCGATTCAACTGGGCGGCAAGGTGATTACTCTGAGCGATTCCAACGGCTGGATTTTCGACAAGGATGGGATCGATCTCGACATCGTGAAGGAAATCAAGGAGATCAAACGCGGTCGTATCAGTGAATATCTCAACTACCGCTCCGGCGCCGAATACCATGAGGGCAAAGGCATGTGGCACGTGAAGGCCGACATTGCGTTGCCCTGCGCCACCCAGAATGAGTTGCATCTGGACGATGCCAAGGCGCTGGTGAAAAACGGCGTGATCGCGGTGGGTGAAGGCGCCAACATGCCCACCACCCTGGAGGCCACCGATTATCTAATCAAGAACAAGGTGTTCTTCTGCCCCGGTAAAGCGGCCAATGCGGGCGGTGTGGCAACCTCGGCCCTGGAGATGAGTCAAAACTCCGCGCGGTTGTCCTGGAGTTTCGAGGATGTGGATGCCCGTCTGAAGGGCATCATGGAAGGCATTTATCACAATGCGGCCAACGCGGCCAAAAAATATGGCCATTCCGACAACTTCGTAGTGGGTTCCAATATCGCCGGCTTCCTGAAAGTGGCTGACGCCATGCTGGCGCAGGGTGTTGTCTAATTCCCATCCTTTGGAGGGGTGGCAGGCGAAGCCTGACAGGGTGGTCGGCCGACGTTGGGGCACGTAGGGGCGTTGGGATACGCAACGCCCCTGCCAGTTCATAGGTTGGGGTAAGCTTGCGAACCCCAACACATCAGCGTTCCTCGATGGGAGAGTCGTTCACCATGTACACCCTCATACGATTATTTCCCTCCCAAACGTTGGGGTTTGCTACGCGCACCCCAACCTATGAACTGCAATCCACACACCGCATGGATCCTGCGACTTCGCGCAGGATGACAAGCGGTGAATGCGGAGTTGTTCAGAGGCGCTCCCTAACAATTTAGGTTGCAGCGATGCCCACGCCCCACAAGAGTTATCTACTGATTGGAACTGCCGTTCTCGTTGGGTTGCTTGCGCTTTCCGGCGCGCATCCGTTTGACCGAACTACGTGGGCTTTGGAGGTACTCCCGATCGTCATTGCATTACCCCTCCTATACAGAACGCATAGCCGCTTTCCGCTTACGACGCTCCTTTATTGCCTTATCTTCGTCCACGCGTTAGTGCTCATGCTTGGTGCTGCGTATACGTATGCGCGCGTCCCACTGGGCTTCTTCCTTGCCGACCTCCTAGACTTGAAACGTAATCCCTATGACAAAATAGGTCACTTCTTCCAGGGGTTAGTTCCGGCTCTGGTTGTGCGTGAAATATTGCTCCGTGGCAACTTCATTCAACGTGGGAAGATGCTCATATTTCTCGTGCTCTGCGTCGTCCTGGCAATCAGTGCCACCTATGAGCTACTTGAATGGGCTTCTGCCATTGTCTTAGGTCAAGGCGCTGACGAGTTCTTAGGTACTCAAGGTGATCCGTGGGACACACAATCCGACATGTTCTTCGCACTCATCGGGGGTTTTACGGCTATCGTCCTGCTATCCAATCGGCATGATCGTCAGCTTCAAGAACTTCACGAGATCCGCCGTGTAACTTAACCCATCTGTCAACCGAACCGCCCGCAAGCTACGCTTGCAGATTTTCTCCGCGCTTCGGCGACCAGTTACCTCCGACGTTAGGCCGCATACTAATCACAACCAAGGAAACACTATGAGCACATATCAATCACCTGACGATCTCGTCTACACCAAGCAGTTGTTCCAAGCTGCCAGCAAAGAAGCTGCGGCATTTCTAAATCTGAAAGCAACCATGGAGCGTAAGGACGGCGTCATTCCAGAGAAATATCGGGAACTGATCTCCATCGCGGTCGCTCTCACCACGCAATGTGCGTATTGCATTGATGCGCACGTTCAAAAGGCAGTCAAAGCTGGAGCAACAAAAGAGGAACTTGCTGAAACGGTGTTCATCGCTTCAGCTTTGCGAGCCGGTGCAGCAGTGAGCCACGGTTTCATGGCCATGCGTTTGTTCGAAGAGCAAACAAAATAAGCATCTTTCCAGACTTCGCCTGCAAGCGGTTGCGCCAGCGGTCGGGCGGTCAGGCTGTCGCGCCTCATTTTGTCGCCGGGGTCTATGCGTAGGGGCATTCACGCACAGCGCCCCTACTCCCCAAGCATGATCCGGGTATCTTTTTCGATAAATCCCAGAAAAAACACCATTGCCGCTTCCGGCACCGCAACGCAACCTGCTGTGGGGCCGCCGGCAGCAACGTGCAGAAAAATCGCCGATCCCTTGTCGGGCACGATGGGGGCGGTGTTGTAGTTGATTGCCGCCGCGTATTTGTACTGCTTCCCGAAGTCTACGAGCCGTTCGGCGGATGACCAGTCAGCGCCCGGCATGTCCGCGCGCGCCCACTGGTTGTAGAACTTCGAGTTTGGGTCGTCCACCCAGACATCGTTTGGAGAAATCTTTGTGTACGGCAGCAACGCGCCGGGATCGCCCGCGTTGCCGAAGACTCGGCCAAATGTGAACACCCCCGTGGGCGTTGCGCCATCCCCTTCGCGCTTGTCTTTTCTGAAACCGCTTTTCCCGAGCCAGCCGTCCGTGCTGAAGCGCAACATCCAGATGCCATCAACCCTGGCGTAGGCACGCAGCAACGCCCGGTTTTTCTTCCCGCCCGTCCCATCAGCTTCGGTCACGACGACGATTCTCGTCGCGCCACCTGCGTGTTTTTCCAGGACTTGCCGCATGGCGGCATCGACCGGCGTGGAATCGCGTACCGGAAAATCGAAGAAGGTTTTCGGATACGGTTCATCCTTCAGGCGGTAATGCCACCATTCCTCCCCCAGCCGATCGAATCCGCGCGCCTCCATCGCCTCGCGCAAAATGGCGCGATTCGCGGCCTGTTCCGGGGTA
>WRNU01000122.1 GCA_009776435.1 Betaproteobacteria bacterium
GCGATTTATCGCGCCCAAATTGCAGCATTCGTGCTCATTGGGCGCGATAAATCGCGCCCCTACGAACATCCTCGCCCCCGATGTGGTCGGCCCTCCACAGGAGGGGGGTCGGCTATCGAAGAATCCCCGCCATTGATGGCGGAGTGACTCAAACCGAAATACCCTATTTCTACAAGCCTTGAACCCACCGTTTTGACGAACAACGACACTCCATCGCAAACCGTTAATGACTGCGTCTTTTTTACTTATACCTGTTGTAATCCTTCAATATTAAATAACCTGAACCGTGTTCAAGGGAGGCTTCCTTGCTATTACACGTCACACTAGGCTGGAAGTTGGCGCACCAATGCAAGATGGTTTTATGTCTGTCATCAGAGGGCGGGCCATACTTGGCAAGGGCCGTTTCTTTCAACATGGATACGTTTTGTGGCGTATTGGTTATCATATATTTGATCGATGTCGCTCCTACGGGGTGCGCATTGTCAATAGGCGAGCGTACCCTGAAACTCACTTCCATTGATATGCCGTCTTTGCGAAAAATAACATATCCAGGTTGCTTGGTTTTTGTGAGAGGGTCATCCTTTAGAGTGGTGCCTGCCTTGAGGCTCTTGACCTCCGTGGGCGAAAGTTTGAAATGATCCGTCATCGCCGAAATCACTTGGTCATAATCCATGCCAAGCTTTACGCCCGCAATGTCAAGGGTATCCGCGTCAACAGAACGCCAATTCGGGGGAGTAGCCTGAACAGAAGAAATCAGGGAAATGCTTGCTACAAAAGCCCAAAAAAACTTACCGAACTTCATAAATACTCTCCGTAAACAAAATTTTGCCAGATGTACCACAACAACCAAAGCCCGACAAGCCTGAAAGTCGGTGACAAAAATTGTGTTGACCTGTTGACTCATCATGTCGATATAACTAAACTTATCGACATGAGACTTTTCGGCACCGGCACTTCTTGCATCCCCCCCGAATGGCGGCGAATGGCCCGCGTGTTCGCGGCCCTGGGCGACGAGTACCGCCAGCGCATCCTGCTGCTGTTCGACAAGGGTGAGCGCCTGAACGTGGGCCAGATTGCCGCCGTCTCGACGCTGGCCCGCTCCACGGTGTCGCACCACCTCAAAATCCTCCACGAAGCGGACGTGCTGTGTTCGGAAAAAATCGGCAAGCAAGTCTGGTTCTGGATCAACCGAAACTGGCTTGAAGAAACACTCGGCAATGTGCTCGACTACGTGCAACAGAATTGCTGAACACATGATGGACACGATCCAACGATCAGGGAATGCGTGTTCAATTTTTTTAACCAAACATGTCGAAAATTATGGATATGACAAACAAGAGTTATGTAAAGGCCGTGCTTCGCGTGATTATGTGCTTTCTGCTGCGCGGCCTGTCCCGACTGTTCTTCCGCGTGCGGGTACAGGGGATCGATGAAGCCCTGGCTGCGGGCAATGGGAAACATTCGAGCCTGATGGTGATCGCCAACCACGAGTCCTTTCTCGACGGCATCTTGCTGGGGTTGTTCCTGCCGATCAAAAAGCCGGTATTCGTCATCCATACAGAATACGTGAAACGTCCGCTGTTGCAATTCTTCCTGAATCTGTTGGCCGACTACCTGCCGATCGCTCCGAGCAATCCGATGGCGGTAAAACAGATCATCCGGTTGCTCGAATCCGGACGCCCGATCGTAATTTTTCCGGAAGGACGGATCACTTCGACCGGGGCGCTGATGAAAGTCTACGAAGGGCCGGCCTTCGTGGCGGCGAGAACCGGCGCAACCTTGCTTCCGGTGCGACTGGACGGGCTAAGCCGCAGCTATTTTTCGAGAATGACCCACTGGCCGCGAAAAATTTTCCCGCGTGTCACGCTCTCGATATTGCCGCCCACGACACTGCCGATGCCCAAAGTCTCCAATGCCAAGGAGCGTCGCCACAAAGCGGGCGAAGCCCTGCGCCGCCAGATGCAGGAAATGGTGCTGACGCGGCCATATCAGCGCACGCTCTACGGCTCGCTGTGCAGCGCGATGGAACTAAATGGCCGCTCTCGCCGCATCGTGGAAGACATCAAGCAGGTGGAATACACCTACAAGGATCTGCTGAAGATGTCCCTCGTTCTCGGTCGGCTGGTTAGTCGTCTTACCGAACCCGGCGAAAAAGTCGGCATGCTCCTGCCCAGCATGACTCCGACCTTGGGTCTTTTCTTCGGTCTGACCGCGCACGGACGCATTCCGGCGATGCTCAATTACACGGCGGGCATCGACGGGATGCAGACCGCGTGCAACGCCGCCAGAATCCGCACCCTGGTCACTTCCCGCGCCTTCGTCGAACAGGCGAAACTCGCCGAAAAACTCGCCGCCTTGCAGGGGCTCACGCGCATCGTCTATCTCGAAGAACTGCGCGAAGGGATCACTTTGGGCGACAAACTCTGGCTGATATGTTGGGCGCTGAGGTTCCCGCACCGGGTCGAAGTCAAGGCAAGCCCCTGGGACCCTGCGGTGGTGCTCTTCACCTCGGGCTCCGAGGGCAAGCCGAAGGGGGTGGTGCTCTCGCACCACGCCATTCTCTCGAACATCGCGCAAATCCAGGCCGTCATCGACATCACGCGCGATGACCGCATACTGAACGTGCTCCCCATTTTCCATTCCTTCGGCCTCACTGCGGGGACGCTTTTGCCGATCCTCACGGGCTCAAGCCTTTTTCTGTATCCCACGCCGCTGCACTACCGGGTGATTCCGGAACTGGCCTACGACCGTGCCTGCACGGTGATGTTCGGCACGAACACCTTCCTCGGCAATTACGCGCGCTTCGCGCATCCTTACGATTTCTACCGCATGCGCTATGCCGTCTCGGGCGCGGAAAAGCTCTCCGCAGCGGTGCGCGAGCTATGGTTCGAGAAGTTCGGCATCCGCATCCTGGAGGGATACGGCGCAACCGAAACCGCGCCGGTCATCGCGGTCAACACCCCGATGGCCTACCGTAGCGGAACCGTGGGCCAATTCCTGCCCGGCATCGAATACCGCCTGCAAACCGTACCCGGCATCGAGCGTGGAGGGGTACTGCATGTGCGCGGCCCCAATGTAATGAGCGGCTATCTGAAAGCGGACAATCCCGGCGTGCTGCAAGCGCCCGCTTCGAGCGAAGGGTCGGGCTGGTACGAAACCGGCGATATCGTCGATGTCGATAGCGACGGTTTCGTGCATATCGTTGGGCGGGTCAAACGCTTCGCCAAGGTAGCCGGCGAGATGGTGAGCCTGGAGGCAGTGGAAAACCTAGCGCTGACAGTCTCTCCCGACGGATTTCATGCCGCTTCCAGCCAACTCGATGCCAGCAAGGGCGAGGCGCTGGTGCTCTTCAGCACCGATGGTCGAATCGACCGCGCGGCCCTGCAAAAAGCGGCACAAGAACTGGGCATGCCTGAACTGGCCGTACCGAAGAAGATCGTGCGCGTGGATGAGTTGCCGCTCCTGGGAACGGGCAAAACCGACTACGTCACCCTGAAGTGCATGGCGGAAGCAGCTTGAAGATGAGCAGGAACTCTCCGTCTTCAGGCCGGGGCCGACGCTGCTTCCTCAAGGCTGCTCTCCTGACGGCAGTTGGGGTCTCGGGCGCGGTACTTGCCCACGCGCGCAGACCTTTCCTGGTCAATCCCTGCCTCGATCCCGCAGGCATGAGCCTGGATCAAAGTCCGTGGCTCGCGCGCCTTTGGCAGGGACTCGATCCAACAAAGGTCTGGGACTGTCATGTGCACCTGACAGGAGTCGGAGACAGCGACCACGGGCTATATCTCGGGAAAAAACTCGAAAGCCTCTGGCATCCGGTGCTCTACAGCCAGCGCATGTTCTACACGAACGCGGGTTGCGCTTCGGGCAAATCGGGGACTATCGACGAAAATTACGTGCGTCGCCTCGCGTCCCTCATACGGAACATGCCCACCGGGGTGAAGGCGATGCTTTTCTCCTTCGACTGGTTTCATGACGACGTCGGACGGCCCGTTCCCGAATCCAGCACGTTTTACGTGCCCGATAACTATGCCCGCCAAATGGCAAAAGAACACCCGGACGTGTTTGAATGGGTGGCCTCGATACACCCCTACCGACCTGACGCGGTCGACCGGCTGGAAGCCGCCGCCGCACAAGGCGCGCGGGCCATAAAATGGCTGCCTGCGGCGCAAAACATCGATCCGGCCTCGAAGCGGTGCGATGCCTTTTTCGCCGCGCTCGTGCGCCTGCGCCTTCCTTTGGTGATTCATTGCGGAGAAGAAAAAGCGGTACAGAGCGTCCGTCTCATTCCGTTTGGCAATCCCCTGCGCCTGCGACGGGCATTGGATGCAGGGGTAAGGGTAGTGGTAGCGCATTGCGCGAGCATAGGCGAAGAAGAAGACCTCGACAGGCCGGGAACCCGAAAAAGGAGTTTCGATCTTTTCGCCCGCCTCATGGAACGACCGGAATGGAAAGAAAACCTCTTCGGCGATATTTCGGCCGTCGTGCTGAGAAATCGCAAACACGAAGTGCTTAAAACCCTGCTGGCGCGCGAGGACTGGCACGGACGGTTACTCAACGGTTCCGATTATCCCCTGCCGGGCGTTCTTCCGTTGATTTCTCTGTCCCAACTCGCGCGCCACGGCCTGTTGCCGGAGGAGTCGGTCGCCGATCTACGGGCATTGCGCCTGAGCAATTCCCTCTATTTCGACCTTGCACTCAAACGCTCCCTGAATTGGCAGGGGAAATCCTTTCCGGCACGGGTGTTCGAGACCCGAGCTTTTTTTGAGGCAGTGTGAATGAACGATGACATTAAGCCTTCCGGCAACGAGGGGAGCCAGCATTCCCAATTCGCGCTTTTGCGCGAGCGCCGTTTCTGGCCGCTCTTCGTCACGCAGTTCCTGGGCGCTTTCAACGACAATGCCTACAAAAACGCCTTGCTGATCCTGCTGAGCTTCGGGGCCGCTTCATGGACGAGCATGGAGAAACCGGAAGTGCTCCCACACATTGCGACGGGCCTCTTCATCCTGCCTTTTTTTCCGTTCTCCGCCATGGCCGGGCAACTGGCGGACAAATTCGACAAGGCACGGCTCGCGCGCTGGGTAAAAGCACTCGAAATTCTCATCATCGTGCTCGTGGCAGTGGGTTTCTGGCTGCACAGCCTGCCCGTGCTCCTGACCGCGCTCTGCCTGCTCGGGCTGCAATCCACGCTGTTCGGGCCGTTGAAATACGCGATCCTGCCGCAACACCTGCATACCAATGAGCTCGTGGGCGGCAATGCGCTGGTGGAAGCGGGCACTTTCGTCGCCATTTTGCTCGGCACGCTCATCGGGGGGGTGCTCGCCGGACTGAACGGCGGCGTCGTGTGGATCGTCGGCATCTGCTTCATCGTGGCACTCGGGGGGTTCCTTGCGAGTTGCCGCATCCCCGCCGCACCCGCGCCCGCGCCGGAGTTGAAAATTTCGCTCAATCCGTTCAGCGAAACCTTGCGCTGTATCGGTTTGGCGCGCCGGGAACGCAGTGTTTTTCAGTCCATCCTCGGAATTTCGTGGTTCTGGGCCTATGGCGCGCTGTTGCTGGCCCAGCTTCCCAGCTTCACCAAAACGGTATTGGGAGGAAACGAAGGCCTGGTCACGGTCTTGCTTGCAGTGTTCTCGGTGGGCATCGGCGCCGGGTCGCTCATCTGCGAGAAGCTCACGCGCCGTCGCGGCAAGGCAGTAGAGCCGGGACTGGTTCCGATCGGGGCGTTGGGCATGACGATTTTCGGGCTTGATCTGGCGCTCGGCTCCCCCGCCAGCACTTCCGGTATGGAGCAGCCTCTCTTCGAGATGTTGCACCAGGCAAGCACTTGGCGCATCTTTTTCGATCTGCTGATGCTGGGCGGTTTCGGAGGACTCTATTGCGTACCGCTCTACGCGCTCATGCAACAACGCAGTCAGACTGAATTCCGCGCCCGGATCATCGCTGCGAACAACATTCTCAACGCGCTTTTCATGGTCTTGATCGTAGTCGGCGCGAGCGTATTCCTGTGGCAGGGGTTCAAAATCCCAACGCTTCTCCTGTGCGTGGCCGTGCTGCACGGCATTGTCACAATCTATATCTTCAGCGTCGTGCCGGAGTTTTTCATCCGCGCAATGGTGTGGCTGGGGTGGCGGCGGGAATAACGCCGCCGCCTGCCGTTGTGATCTCTTGATCTCATCTCTCAAAACAACCATCATGTGATGAAATATAGGGAGCAATTCATGGCTATCGTTATCGAAGATGCCCAAATAGAGCGCCTGGCGCAGCAAATCGCTGTCGCCGAAGGCGTGACTATCGACGACGTATTGCGCGAGAGCCTGGCTTCACTGGCTGATTTGCGTGGGCTTCCTACGCAGAAGACTCCGCTACGCGAGCGACTTGCCGCATTGGCGCGGGAAGTTGACGCCCTACCGCCACGTACACCTGCCGACATGCGGAGCGATGACGAAATCCTGGGTTACAACGAGTTTGGCGTATGGTAATCGACACATCGGCTGTACTGGCGTGGCTCAAAAACGAGCCAGAACGTGAACGTGTCGTCGCCGCGCTGGAAGCACACCCAGTCTGCCGTATTTCCGCCGTAAGCCTTCTGGAAGCACACATCGTCGTGCGCAGTCGCGAGCATCCAGCCATGATAGGCAAACTACAGCGTTTTCTGAAAGAAGTCGGTGCTGTCGTCATGCCATTCGATGAACGTCAGGCACGAATCGCAGACATGGCCTTCCTGCGCTATGGTAAAGGGCAAGGGCATCCAGCCCAACTCAATTTCGGTGATTGTGCCGTTTATGCGCTGGCCAAATCGCTTGATGAACCGTTGTTGTTTGTCGGAAACGATTTCACGCTGACGGATATCTCTCAATGCTGATTGGTTACGCTCGCGTCTCTTCACGCAAACAGCCCATGTTCTTCAGCGTCGTGCCGGAATTCCTCATCCGCGCAATGGTGTGGCTGGGGTGGCGGCGGGAATAACGCTGTCGCCTGCCGGTGTGGTCTCTGGGCACTGACCTGCTGTCAGATCAAGTCAAAATTTCTACAATTTATTCCGCACCATCCACGTGGATTTCGAGCGCGCGACGCACAATATTGACCGTAAACTGATAAGTTCCCCGGACTACATCAAGCGTAACCGATGTTCCTGGCTCTCCACGAATCTGCTCAGCGACCGATACAGCTGGCGTCAACCCCATGATCGATCTTCCGTTCACCCTCACCACCAGATCGCCGGGCAACAGATTCGCCTGCGCCGCAGTCCCTTTGGGATCCACTTCGAGGAGTTTTGCAGCAGTTTTGAACCGACCCTTTCTGAACTTGACGCCGATGCCAGCGGGCAGTTGTGAGATGTGAAGTAAGCGAGGAAAGGATATAAAACCAAAGTCTTCGGTTTCGAATCCGCATGAGTTGCCCTCGACCGGGAGCCAGACTGGCTCGACATAAACGGGATCAATCTGTACCCCGGGGTACTTTTCCTTCAAGTGGGTCTTTGCTCCATCAAGATTTACAGTGTGTGTTACGTATAATCGACCGTTCACTAACTGATACTGAAAATCTCCGAGGTAGATAACCTCTCCGGGCCTGGCTTGAAAGTTCGCAGCTTTCGCGTTGTTGCAGGCTTCGAATATAGTAGATTTTGGCCATCCTCCCCACTTTGTCATAACCTTATATAACGCATAAGCCTGATCGTCAGACGTTGGCGAAACCGTTTTCACAATGTAACCAGATCGCGGAGAACTAATGACCGAAAGTTCTGAGGGGTCGAGCTTGTTGACGCCGTCTGTGGTATGTGAGCCTTTCCACGCGAACACTATGTATCTGGGTGATACACCAAAAATGACCAACCCATCCTTCGATCCTGCGTCAAAGGAAGTGTTGGGATCGATATTTCTGAACGTGGCACAACTCGTGGTTTGAAGCGTCACAACAAAGAGAACGAGGATCGTGAGAGTGCGTTTGATGTTCATGGCGCTTTCCTTTATTACCTTTCGTAGTGGGGCGGCGGCGGGAATAACGCCGCCGCCTGCCGTTGTGATCTCTTGATCTCATCTCTCGGAGCGATGACGAAATCCTGGATTACAACGAGCCTGGCGTATGGTAATCGACACATCGGCTGTACTGGCGTGGCTCAAAAACGAGCCAGAGCGGGATACTAGTCGAACGTCTCAGAAATTTCTGTGGGCAACTCACTCGTCCGGAGCTGTATAGCTGGAATTTGAAGCCCCCGGCCTCGGATTTCATCAGCCGCAATAACTCTTACGGCCTCGGTTAAATTCCCTGAGCTCAATTGGGCAAGAAGCTCCTCATCGGAGAGTTGCCTGAAGTGTTTACACAAGAAAGTGCTATCAGTTTCCACTGTTCCCGCCTCCTAATTCAATTTCGGTGATTGTGCCGTTTATGCGTTGTCCAAATCGCTTGATGAATCGTTGTTGTTTGTCGGAAACGATTTCACGCTGACGGACATTTCGCAATGCTGATTTCTAACGCTCGCGTCTCTTCACGCAAACAGCCCACGATCTTCAGTGTCGTGCAGGGATTCCTCGTCCGCGCAATGGTGTGGCCGGAATGGCGGCGGGAATGAACCCCTCCTTTCCACCTCCCGCCCGAGGGCTTGTTGCCTTCGGTGCAAGAGGTGGAACAGGTATTTGTGATCGTTGCGCTATTCGGGGGGGGGGTGTGCGCAATCAGCGGTAGCGGCGGGAAT